>CAKTCY010000069.1 GCA_934540955.1 uncultured Faecalibacterium sp. | reverse complement strand
TAAATGCAGATGACGTCCTTGCCCTTCTGGTTGATGATGGTATCGGAGGCGATGGTGGTCTTGCCGGTCTGGCGGTCACCGATGATCAGCTCGCGCTGACCGCGTCCGATGGGGATCATGGAGTCGATGGCCTTGATACCGGTCTGCAGCGGCTCCTTGACGGGCTGGCGCTCGATGATGCCGGGAGCGCGGCTCTCGATGGCGCGGTACTCGGTGGTCTCAATGGGGCCTGCGCCGTCGATGGGCTGACCCAGTGCGTTGACCACGCGGCCGATCATGGCATCGCCCACCGGCACGGAGACTACCTTGCCGGTGCGCTTGACGATGCTGCCTTCTTTGATGCCGGCATCCGAGCCCAGCAGCACGATGGAAACGGTATTTTCCTCAAGGTTCTGGGCCATACCGTATTCGCCGTTGTCAAACTGGAGCAGCTCGCCTGCCATGCACTTTTCCAGACCGCTGGCCCGGGCGATGCCGTCGCCCACCATAATGACCGTGCCGGTCTCGCTCTGCTCGATGGCATTTTCGTAATGCTTGATCTGCGCACGGATGATCTTGGAGATCTCTTCAGGTTTCAGTTGCATCTTTGTTTGTTCACCACTCAATTCATAATAGTCATTTCGGGTGGAAATTCGTTCTGTGCTCTGCCCCGCTTGCAAAGGGCAGGGAAAAAGTTACAAAGTAACTGCCGCAATATCCCGGCGCAGGGAGGCAAGACGGTTCTGGACGGTGCCGTCCAGCTCGGTGCCCTCGATATCCAGCCGGATACCGCCCAGCACCTTGGCATCCACCTTGGTTTTAAGGTCGATGGTCTTGCCGGTCAGGCCTTCCAGCTTGGCGTGCAGCGCCGTGCGCTGCTGCTCAGTAAGCGGAACAGCCGAGATGGCCGTAGCTTCCAGAATGCCGTGCGCCTGATTGTAGCGGATGCGGTAGGCCCGTGCGCAGCCGGACAGCTCCCGCAGGGTGCCCTTCTCGCACAGGATCTTTAAAAAGTTCAGCACATAGAGGTGGACCTGCCCGCGCAGGGCTTCGTCCAGCAGGCCGCAGCGCTCCTTTTTGGGGATGCTGGGGGTGCTGAGCAGCCGCAGGTAGTCCGGGTTTTGCTTGAGAAGCTGTTGCACCTCGTCAAGCTCGCCCAGAATGCGGGTCTCCAGCCCTTCCTCTGCCGCCAGATCGTACAGACTGCCGCCGTACATCTTTGCAGTTTCGGTCATGATGCTTCACCCACGTTTTTGATAAATTCGTCGATCAGGTCCTTGTGGTCCTTCTCGCTGATCTCGCGCTCCACCACCTTGGATGCGATCTCCATGGCGATGCCGCCGATCTCGTCCTTGACCTCGTTCACGGCCTTCTTGCGCTCCTGCGCAATGTCAGCCTCGGCCTTCTGCTTCAGCGCAGCGGCCTGTGCGCGGGCCTCGCCCACGATCTCTTCCGAGCGGGCGGTGGCAGTCTTTTGCGCCGCAGCTACGATCTGGTTGGCCTCGGTGCGGGCGTTCTGCAGGTTCTGCTCGTACTCCGCCTTCATGGCCTCGGCCTCGGTGCGCAGCTTCTGCGCATCCGCGATCTCGCTGTCGGCCTTGGCCTTGCGGTCGGCGATCACCTGTTTGATCGGCTTCAGCAGGAACTTTTTGAAGATGACCATCTGGATCATCAGGTTACAGATCTGGGCCAGAAAGGTCCAGCCATCCAGCGTGATCAACGCCTGATACAGTTCCATAAGCGTCTCCTTTCGTTATTTTTTCGGATCGGGAGGCTTATGCCAGATACTTCATGAACATACCGGGTGCCAGGAAGATCAGCAGCAGGCCGGTAACAAAGCCGTAAATACCGGTGGTCTCGGAAAGGGCGACACCGAGGATCAGGGTGCTGGTAACATCGCTCTTGCACTCCGGCTGACGGCCAACGGCCTCACAGGCAGCGGCGGCAGCGTTGCCTTCGCCGATACCGGGGCCGATACCTGCGATCAGTGCGCAGCCTGCGCCGATGCCGCAGCCTGCCAGAGCGATACCACGAGCCAGATACTGGAAATCAGTCATAAGATTTGTCCTCCTAAAATGTGTTTGTGTTTTGGGGGATGCCGGAAGGGGTTAGTCCTCACCGGCAGCACGTTTGATGAAGATTGCGGTCAGGGTACAGAAGATGAACGCCTGAATGCAGCCGCCGAACCAGTCGAAATACAAACCGGTAAAGGCCGGGATGCCGATCTGGAACAGCTGGATCTGACTCAGGAAGCCCGGCAGCCAGCCAAAGATGACGTGGCTCAGGCTTGCCAGTGCCCAGTACAGCAGTGTGGAGATGACCGTACCGGACAGGATGTTGCCGAAGTGACGGAACGCCATGCTGACAGGGGTAGAGATCTCTGACAGCACATTGATGGGTGCCATGATAAAGATCGGATCGAGCAGACCCTTGAGGTAGGCCAGAATGCCGTTCGTCTTGATCTTGTAGTACATGATCAGAACAAACACCACGATGGCCCACGCTGCCTCGGTGTTCAGGTCGGCCGTGGGGCTCCACAGGCCGACGACGCTGATCAGGTTGCACCCGATGCTCAGTGCAAAAATAGCACCGATGAGGGGGATATACTGATCAAAGTGGAAGCCCATGTTGTCGTGCACGAACTGCTCCAGCCGTGTTACGATGAACTCGGCTGCGGCCTGTCGTTTGGACACATTTTCCAGCTTGAGGTCGTGCCCCAGCCAGATGGCAAAACCCGAGAGCAGCGCCATGACGATCCAAGTGCTTACCAAGGTCTGGGTGAGTTTGAAATCACCCAGCAGGGGGATATTGGTGTGGATGGTATACAGGATCTTTGCGCCGTTCAGTTCCATTTATTCTTGTTCACCCCCTTCGTCACGGGGCTGCACCGCAGACGCCTCGGCGGGGGCGGGGTCATCTTCCACAGCGATGTCCACCGGCTCCTGCGGGGGCGTGAGCGGCTTGTACTTCCCGGTTATCTGGAGATAATAGATCGTAACTCTGGGGAACAGCAGCGGCAGAACGCCTGCAAACGCCTGGAAGCACGGAGCCGCAATGGCTATGATGATCCACAGCGCCTGCAGCAGCATCCTTGTATTATAGGATACCTGCAGCTGCGCTTTACGCTTTTTTTCGTCCGGCTCGTCAATGACCTTCTGCACCACAAAGCAGATGCCGGCAAAGTTGCCGATGGCCACCAGCGCGCCGATGATGCCGCCCAGCAGCACCCGGTAGTCAAAGGCTACCCAGCCCACCAGATGCAGCGCTGCGAACACCACCCACATCACGGCGGTGCACAGAGACACGCCGCAGGCGATGCGCAGCAGCTCCTTTTTGGATTCCGGCTGCAATTTCATAAAAACGGACCTCCATTACTGGTGGGAGTTAAAGCCCACCCGATGATTTTTTTCGTGCTTGGAGCGCTCCAGCCGTTCCTTGCAGAACACCCAGAAGTTCTGCGCCCCGGCGGCAAGCCCCAGCCCCACAGCGGGCAAAAACAGCCATTCCGGCCAGCCCCAGTGCTCCACAGCCCACCAGCATCCGGCAAGGCAGAGCACCAGCGGCAGCAGCATATTCAGCCCCAGCTGGGTCAGCCAGACCAGATCCTCTAAAGCCTTATACCAGCCCTTCAAGCTCTGCGCCGCTCCTTTCTGCGGGCGCCGCCCGCATTCCAGCATTTGGAAAAATTGCCAGAGACGGACAGGCAGCCAAAAAGTCTATGCCCTCAGTATACTTCAAAGCGTCGGATATTGCAATCAATTCTCCACCGAAATATAGTAAAATTTCATAGTTTGTTAAGACTAATTCCACAATTGTGCGCTGATAACACACATTGTGCGCCTGCGGCCACATCATTGCACAAACTTTGCAGAAAAGTTTGTGCAGAGTGTAAAAGTGGAAAAAGCGTTGCCGCGCAAAAGGGCGGGCGAACGGCATTACAATAAAAAACACCCCCGACACCGGGTGCCCGGCATCAGGGGATGAAAAGCAGTATATCAGAGCTTCAGATATTTTGTGCAGGAGGTGTGCGGCGGGCGCAAGGCTTACTCCTTGCGCTGGATCCACACCTGCGTGCCGTAGAAGGGGTTGGCGGTGCCCAGACACAGCCCCTGATCGGTGACGGCAAACGTTCGCAGACCGTGGTTGTAGGGATCGCCGAAGCCATCGATGGTGATGGTCTGGAAGTTTACGCCGTCCTCTGTTACATAAAGGTCGAAGCCGCGCTTTGCCTTGCGCATATAGTTCAAAAGCCGGATAGCGCTGGCGATGTTGCGCACCGTAATGTTGCGGAACACGAAAGCGTAGGAGAACTTGATGGTCTGCGCCAGAGTATCGGCATTGCCGCTGCCATCGGGGTCTACCGTACTCAGCGCATCCATCAGGGCCTTCAGGTAGTTCCACTGGGTTTTCCACTCCTCGGGGGTGCGCTGGAGCAGATTGCCGTTGACGAACTGCCCGAAGCACTCCAGCAGGCTGCTGGTATCAAAGGTTGCCACATACAGCTTGCCATCGTACACCTGCATCCGCCAGATGTACTGGTTCTCGTTGCGGCCAAAGCCGGACTTCAGGCCCGAAAGGCTGCCGGAGGGGAACATTTTGGTGGCGTTGCCTACCACCAGCTCGATGCTCTCGTCCTTGTCCATGCGGTAAAGGTTTACAGACTGCTCCAGATTGGCGTTGAGGAAGCGGCAGTCCAGACCGCCGCCGAACTGACCGGTGGCTTTTTTGCCGGTCTTGGAGAAAAGGATGCGCTCCAGCGCGATCTCCTCATCGTTGTACTCGCCGATATAGAGGTGGTCGTTGTATACCGTCAGGTTGGCAGCGCCGGAACGGGTGCGCTCCGGGTCGATGCCGAAGGTATAGCGGGCACCGTCCTTTTCCATGTCGCCGGCCAGTGCAGTCCATGTAAAGCTGCCGTCAGGGTTCTGGTCGCCCCGCACCAGTGCAAAGGACTGCATGGTGTTGTCATCGGGCATATTGTCCTCGGTGCCGGTGCAGATGGAAACATACAGGCTGCCGTTGAACTCGGCCATGTCCCAGATGCTGCCGCCATAGATACTGTCGGCGTAGTGGTAGGCGGGGTAGTTGAAAAGGCTTTCGGAGTCCGCGATCTGGGTAAAGCCCTTTTCCGGGTCAGAGGAGATCAGCAGGGTGGCGCTGCTCTTGCCGGTGGCGGCGTCCGTGGTCACGTTGCTGATGACCAGCTGGTCCTTGTAGACACACATACCCCGGATGCCCACGCTGACGCCCTGCTGGTAGGCTACGGCATAGTCCTGCACGCTGTTCAGGCCGATATACACCGGCTTGCATTCATCGGTTTCGGGGTCTACCTGCCAGATGCTGGGCAAAAAGCCGATGCCGCCGCCCACGCTGCCGCAGAAGTACAGCTTGCCGTGATACTCCAATGCGTTGCGGAACAGGGGCGTGTAACCGTTGGAGGAGCCGGACATCAGCAGCTTGGTCTCGCCGGTCTTGGTGTTGATCTTTACCAGAACGCCCTTGGGCTTGCCGCCGTCTGCCTCTGTCAGGAAGAAGGTGCCGTTGTAAAGGGCGTCAAAGGTAGCGGCAAGCACCTCGTCATCATACTCGTCGCCCAGACTGCTCTTCATCAGGGAGAGGGTGTTGCCCATGGCGGCGTAGCAGGTGCCCACATACAGCCAGTCACCGTAGCCCACAGCAGACCATGCGTAGTTCTGGCCCCGGTCACCTGCGTTGTAGGCGGCATCCTCCGGGTCGGTCACCACGGCAACGGTGCTGTCGCCCAGATAATCCACGATGCCGTCTGCTGTTTTGACGTCCTTTTCCGGGTGGGTGAGCTTTTCAAAGGTGTAGTCGTTTCTGCTGTAAAAAAAGGTGTTGCAGTCATCGGGAGAGGCAGTGAGGGACAGCTCCTCCCATACGTTTGCTGTGGCAGCCTCTGCACCTTCAGCCGAGGCCAGAAGCTGCACTGGCAGTGCATACAGCATGGCTGCTGCCAGAACGCCGCTGACGACACGTTTCCAGGTCATAAGATTCTCCTTTTTATGGCACAGCACTTTTTGTGCTTTTATGAAAAAAGTGTTAAAACTATGTCAGTATAACACAGAATGCCCCCGAAGTGCAAGGAGGTATTTAACGCATTGCGGTTTTTTCGGGAAAGCCTGCCGCGCCGGCGCGCAAAAAAAGCCGCCCGGCCTGCAGGCCGGGCGGCGGATAAACGAGGCGGAAAAGCTTTTACCAGAGGTTTGCGGTCTCGTTGTACAGACCCTCGTAGCTCTTGGCGGAAACGTCCCAGCTGAAATCGCACTCCATGCAGTGACGCACGAGGTTCTTCCAGTTTTCCTTGTTGTTGTAGGCATCCTGTGCGTTGCAGCAGGCCACATACAGCTCGTGGGCGTTGTAACCGGCAAAGGTAAAGCCGTTGCCGTCACCCATGGTGCTGTCGTGGATGGAGTCGCGCAGACCGCCGGTCTCGCGGACGATGGGAGGCGTGCCGTAGCGGCAGGCCACCATCTGTGCCAGACCGCAGGGCTCGCTCTTGGAGGGCATGATGAAGGCGTCTGCACCGGCGTAGATCTCCTGCGAGAGCTTGGGCTCAAAGCCGATGTAGGTGCCTACGCGGCCCGGGTGACGGGCGCACAGGTCGGAGAAGAAGTTCTCGTACTGGCCCTCGCCGCTGCCCAGAATGACCAGCTGGATGCCGCGGTCCACCAGACCGTCGGCAATGCTCTGCACGAGGTCAAAGCCCTTCATGCCAACCATGCGGCTGACCATGCCAAAGACGGGGCTGCCGTCTTTGTTCAGACCAAATCTGTCCTGCAAAGCTTCCTTGCACTTGGCCTTGCCGGTCTCGAAGGTCTTGATGCTGTAATTGAAGGGGATGTTCTTGTCGGTGGCGGGGTCGTTGGCGTCCATGTCGATGCCGTTCAGGATGCCGCACAGCTTGTACTGCTTCTCACGCAGCAGAGCGTCCAGACCGTAGCTGAACCACGGGTCGAGAATCTCCTGTGCGTAGGTGGGGCTGACGGTGGTGATCTTGTCGGCGGTCTCGAAGGCGCCCTTCATGAAGTTTGCGCAGCCGTCGTACTCCACGATATGCTGGTCCCGGTGGCCGATGCCGCAGGTATCCTCCAGAATATCGGTGCCGTACTTGCCCTGATAGGCGATGTTGTGGATGGTGAACACGGTCTTGATGCGGTTGAACTTGTCCAGATGACGATAGTACAGGTTCAGGTACACCGGCACCAGAGCGGTCTGCCAGTCGTTGCAGTTGATGATATCGGGGGTGAAGTCGATGTAGAACAAGGTCTCCAGCACGGCGCGGGAGAAGAAGGCGAAGCGCTCGCCGTCATCGTAGAAGCCGTACAGGCCGCGGCGCTTGAAGTAATACTCGTTGTCCAGGAAGTAGTAGGTCACGCCGTTCAGCTCGGTCTTGAACAGGCCGCAGTACTGGCTGCGCCAGCCCACGGGGACGGAATAATTGGTCACGTACTCCAGCGTATCGCGGAACTTCAGATCGCCGTACAGGGGCATGATGACGCGGGCGTCCACGCCGTCCTTGACCAGAGCCTTGGGCAGTGCGCCCGCAACGTCGGCCAGACCACCGGATTTTGCAAAGGGTGCAGCTTCCGAAGCAGCATACAGGATTCTCATAGGATCGCTCCTTTCATATGTTTGGGTCATTTCGTGCTCCCCGCCGCATTTTTCAGCGGCACGAACCATTTTTACAAAAGAGCAGGCGGGGGCACACAGGTGCCCCCGCCCCTCTCAAGAGGGGCTACCGGGGAGGAAGCCGCCCCTATGGATATTGCTCGATCAGACGGTGTGGTTCTTCTGAACGTAGACCGGGAAGCTCTCGGTGCCGGACAGCTTTTTGCCGGCGGTGATCTTTACGTTCTTATCGGTGACGACGCAGTCCAGCTCCACGTTGGGCTCGACCACGGTATCCTGCATCAGGACACAGTTCTTGACTACAGCACCCTTCTTGACCTTGACGCCGCGGAAGAGCACGCAGTTCTCCACGGTGCCCTCGATGACGCAGCCGTCGGCCAGAATGGAATCCGAGACCTTGGAGCCGGTGATGTAACGGGTGGGGTTATCGTCGCGGATCTTGGTGTAGATGGGGCAGCCCTTGGGGAACAGTGCCTCCAGATTCTCGTCCTTGATCAGCTTCAGGTTCTCGTCAAAGTAGCTCTTCATGTCGCAGACGTGTGCCACATAGCCGGTGTACTCCAGAGCGTGGATGTTCAGGATATTGACGTTGTGTGCCAGAATATCGCGCTCGAAGTAGATCAGGCCGCGGGCGGTAGCGTCCTTGACCAGCTTGATCAGGGTCTCGCGCTCCAGCACATAGATGTTCAGATCCAGATTCTGCTCGCCGGAGCGGTAGTCGTTGAACAGCAGCTCGGTCACGCGGCCATCGGAATCGATGGTCAGGGTGTAGTTGTCGTTCTTGCGGCCCTCGGGGATCTCGGTCTTCTGGTAAGCCACGGTCACATCGGCGCCGCTGGCCTGATGGGCAGCCAGCAGGGCGTTGAAGTCGTAGTTGATGGCGATGTTGGCATCGCTCATGACCACATACTTCTCCTTCTGGTGCTCGAGGAAGTTCAGAATGGAGCCCAGAGCCTCCACGCGGCCGGAGTAGATGCGCACGCCTTTTTCAGCAAAGGGAGGCACGATGTTCAGGCCGCCGTGACGGCGGGCCATATCCCACTCGCGGCCGGTGCCCAGATGATCCATCAGGGAGTGGTAGTTCTTACGCACCACGATGGAAACGTTGGAAACGCCGCAGTTGGCCATGCTGGACAGCACAAAGTCTACCATGCGGTAACGGCCCGCAAAGGGGATCGAGGCCATAGCGCGCTCGGTCACCAGCTCGGGAACGGTATTGTCATAGCTGTTGGGGAAAATGATACCCAACGCATTGGTGTTCTGTCTCAGCATACTTCCACACCCTCCTTGACGGATTCAAACACTTTTGCGCCCTCCTTGACGGTAGCGCCTGCGCCGATGGTCAGACCGGTGCCAACGTGGGCAATGGCGCCCTCGCCGCCGACCCTTGCACCTGCGCCCACAACAACGTCCTCAGCAAGGATGCAGCGCTTGACCACGGCACCTGCCTTGACCACGACACCGTCCATCAGCACGGCGTCCTCAACGGTAGCGCCCTCTTCCACAACGACGCCTGCGCTCAGCACAGAGTGCTTGACGTTGCCGTAGATCTTGCAGCCCTCGGTAACGAGGGAGTCCTGCACAACGGCGCGCTCGCCGATCTTCTGGGCGGGCAGCACGGGGTTGCGGCTGTAGATCTTCCAGGTCTTATCAAAGATATCGATGCCGGAGTTCTCGGGGTCCAGCACCTCCATGTTGGCTTCCCACAGGCTGTCGATGGTGCCCACGTCGCGCCAGTAACCGGCAAAGCGGTAGGCGTACATCTTGCGGCCGTCACGCAGCAGGGCGGGGATGATGTTCATGCCGAAGTCGTTCTTGGAGTTGGGGTCGGCCTCGTCCTCGACCAGATACTTCTTGAGCACATCCCAGTTGAAGATGTAGATGCCCATGGAGGCCAGATTGGACTTGGGCACCGGGGGCTTCTCCTGGAACTCGGTGATGCGGTCGTTCTCGTCCGCCACCATCAGGCCGAAGCGGGAGGCTTCCTTCCAGTCCACTTCCATAACGGCCACAGAGAACTCTGCGCCCTTTTCCTTGTGGAAGCGCAGGAAGTCGGC
>CAKTCY010000068.1 GCA_934540955.1 uncultured Faecalibacterium sp. | reverse complement strand
TTTTCCACATTTCTCCGGGAAATCGTGGAAAACCTGTTCAGCTTCAGTGTAGCACACAAAGAAAGACCCCGCCAGAAATTTCGTTCGGCAGGGTCTTACAGGTTACGTCAAATCATGCGTTATTTCAGCGGACTTTTTGCAATTTTACCGCCGTTTCTGGGGTATGCTGTCGGAGTTTGCGAAATCTTTTTGCACAAAATCAAAGTGCGGGTGTCGCCGCCGGGCAGGTGCAGGGTGCGGGTCTCGCGGTACTCGCCGCCCAGCTTTTTAATGGCACCCCGGGCGGCGGTCAGCTCCTCTTCCCCGGAGGCGCCCTTCATGGCAAGGAAGCTGCCGCCCACCTTTACCAGCGGCAGGCAGTATTCTGCCAGCATGGGCAGGGCTGCCACGGCGCGGGCAGAAGCCAAATCGAACTGCTCCCGCCAGACCTTGCGGGCAGCTTCCTCGGCGCGCTCCTTGGCAAACTCCACCCCGGTCAGACCCAGCTGAGCGCAGGCGTACTTCAAAAACTCCACCCGCTTGCCGGTGGGCTCCATGAGGGTCAGCTCCAGTTCCGGCTTGAAGATCTTGGTCACGATGCCCGGAAAGCCTGCCCCGGCACCCACGTCCACCATGCGCCCGGCCACCTCCGGCTGGCTGGCAAACAGCAGGCTGTCGAGGAAGTGCTTGTCCTCGATGCCCTCCGGGTCGGTGATGGCGGTCAGGTTGACCTTCTGGTTGTAGTCTACAAGGATCTGGGCAAAGGCATCCAGCTGATCCAGCTGGGTGCCGGTGAGGGCAATGTTCCATGTGGAACATTTTGCTTCCAGACGCTGTTTGTCGATCATAGTGTTTTCCTTTCTGTCGGGTGGTTGGGGTAACGCAATCGTTTATTTTGTCGCAACTTCGTATTATTTTTGTTGTTTTCCTGCCAGTGCGATGCTCAGCTGCGCCACATCGGAGGGCGAAACGCCGGGGATGCGCCCTGCCTGCCCCAGATTGCGGGGACGGATGCGGGCAAGCTTTTCCCGGGCTTCCAGCGTCAGACCGGTCAGGGCGGCGTACTCGAAAGTCTCCGGGATGAGGGTCTTTTCGTGGCGTGCCACCTCCCGGATCATCCTGTCCTGCCGGGCAATATAACCGGCGTATTTGATCTCAGTCTCCAGCCGCTCCGCCAGCATGGGGGTGATTTCCTCCCCCCAGCCGATGATGCCCGCCACCAGCGGATAGCTGATCTCCGGGCGGCGCAGCAGTTCCTCCGCAATGCCGCCCTCGGCGGCGGGGGCAAGACCGGCGGCTTCCATGGCGGCGCGCAGGTCGGCAGTGCGCAGATGCGCCTCGTGCAGGCGGCGGCGCTCGGCTTCCAAGATCTGCTGGGTGTGCTGGTACTTTGCCCAGCGGTCCTCCTGTACAAGGCCGTATTCCCTGCCGATGGGGGTCAGGCGCTGGTCGGCGTTGTCCTGCCGCAGGGTCAGCCGGTACTCGCTGCGGCTGGTCATCATGCGGTAGGGGTCCATGACGCCCTTGGTGACAAGGTCGTCCACCAGCGTGCCCAGATAGCTGGTGTGCCGGGGCAGCACCAGCTGCTCCTTGCCCAGCGCGTTGCGGGCGGCGTTCAGACCCGCCAGCAGACCCTGCGCGGCGGCTTCCTCGTAGCCGGAGGTGCCGTTGAACTGCCCTGCCCCGTACAGACCCCGCACCACCTTGCTTTCCAGCGTGGCTTCCAGACTGGTGGGGTCTACGCAGTCGTACTCGATGGCGTAGGCGGGGCGCATGATCTCCAGATGCTCAAAGCCTTTGATGCTGTGGTAAAAGGCGTTCTGCACGTCCTCCGGCAGGCTGCTGGAGGCACCCTGCAGATACATTTCCTCGGTGTTCTCGCCGCAGGGCTCTACAAAGAGCGGGTGGCGGTCCTTGCCGGAGAAGCGCACCACCTTGTCCTCGATGGAGGGGCAGTAGCGCGGGCCGACGCCCTCGATCATGCCGCCGTACAGCGGGCTGCGCTGGATGTTGTCCAGAATGATCTTGTGGGTCTCGGGGTTCGTGTAGGCGATCCAGCATTCCACCTTGTTGTGCATGGGTGCATCGGTCAGGAAGCTGAAAGGCTGCAATTCGCTGTCCGGGTCGCCGGGCTGGCATTCCAGCTTGGAAAAATCAATGCTGCGGCGGTGCACCCGGGCGGGGGTGCCGGTCTTGAATCGGCGCAGCGGCAGACCGGCGGCCTTCAGGCTGTCGGTCAGGGCGTTGGCGGCGTGCATCCCGTCCGGGCCGGAGGCATACCACGCATCGCCCACAAAGATTTTGCCGCCGAGGTTCGTACCGGTGGCAAGCACCACGCACTTGGCGGTGTACTCGCCGTGCAGCTGGGTGACAACGCCCTTCACATGGCCGTCCTCCACCTCCAGCGCCACCACCTCGGCCTGATGGATAGCCAGCCCCGGGGTCTGTTCCAGCGCGTGCTTCATGTATTCGTTATAGCGGCGGCGGTCGGTCTGCACCCGCAGCGCGTGCACGGCGGGGCCCTTGCCCTTGTTCAGCATCCGGCTTTGCAGATAGGTGGCGTCTGCCGCCAGACCCATCACGCCGCCCAGTGCGTCCACCTCCCGCACCAGCGTGCCCTTGGCGGTGCCGCCGATGCTGGGGTTGCAGGGCATATTGCCGATGGCGTCCAGACTCATAGTAAAGACAGCCGTTTTTGCGCCCAGCACAGCAGCTGCGTGGGCAGCTTCGATGCCCGCATGGCCAGCGCCAATGACGATGACATCATAATCTCCTAAGTGGTTCATATACTTTCGGGTTTCCTCTAATAATTGATTTAAAATGCCCTCCGTTTTACTCTGGGCATATTCAGCGGAAAAATTATTTTTAATTTCGCAAATCTGGAAAATCTGCGGATTTTCCAGATTTGCCTTTTCACAAGAGGGGTCGTAACGGGAAACGGCAGCTGCTGCGCTCGCTCCCCCGGGGGGAGCTGTCGCGCAGCGACTGAGGGGGTTAGTAGGGCTAACGGCGTGCGCCCTCTCCGTCTTTGCTTCGCAAATCCACCTCTCCCAAAGGGAGAGGCAAGAGCACTGCCAAAAACTTCCTCTTTGTACCTGATACTTTAGCAACAAGCTTTAAATCTTGGCTCTCCCTTCGGGAGAGCTGGCGCGGGAGCGCCTGAGAGGGCGTACTTTCCTTATTTCCCCACACAAAACCGCTCGAACACCTGTTCGATGACGGCTTCCGAGGCGTTTTCGCCGGTCAGGTCGCAGAGGGCGTCCAGTGCGTCATCCACGCAGACCGAGACGGCGTCCAGCCCAAAGCCGCCTGCGGCGGCATCCAGTGCCCCGGCTACGGCGTCCCGGGCGCGGAGGGCGGCGGAAAGCTGCCGCTGCCCGGACAGGCTGGCGGCGTGGGGGTCGATGCTGCCGGTGCCCAGCAGCCGCGCCACCGCAGCGGCGATGACCTTGCGGCTCCCCTCTTCCCGGCAGCAGACCGGCAGCACCATGGCAAAATACGGGGCGATGAGCTCTGCATCAAACTGGGTGGGCTTGTCCTCCTTGTTGACAAGGGCAATGGCGGGACGCCCCGCGCAGCGCTGTGCCAGCGCCAAGTCCTCCCGGCTGGGCGGCTCGGAGCCGTCAAAGACGGCTAAGATCAGCCCGGCTTCTTCCAGTTTTTTCCAGCTGCGGCGGATGCCCTCGGCCTCGATGGCGTCCTCGGTCTCCCGCAGACCGGCGGTGTCAAAGAGGTTCAGCCGGATATCCCCCAGCTGCACCGCCTGCTCCACCACATCGCGGGTGGTGCCCGCCACCGGGGTGACGATGGCGCGGTCGAACCCGGCCAGCAGATTGAGCAAGGTAGACTTGCCCGCGTTGGGGCGTCCTACAATGGCGCAGTCCACACCCTCGCGCAGCACCGCACCGGCGTCATAGCTGCGGATCAGGCCGTCCAGCTCCTCCCGCACCGCGCCCAGCACGGTGCGCAGGTGGGCGGGGTCCAGCTCCGGCACATCCTCCTCCGGGAAGTCCACCCAAGCAGCCAGATGCGCCTGCAGGGCGGTCAGCTGGGCTTTTTGGGCGTTGATCTTTTTCGCCAGTGCACCGCCCAGTGCAGCATTTGCCAGCGCCGCGCCCTGCCGCCCGTCCGCTGCGATGAGATCCATGACCGCTTCGGCCTGCGTCAGACCCAGCTTGCCGTTCAGAAAGGCGCGGCGGGTGTACTCGCCGGGGGCGGCAGGCTGCGCCCCCGCTGCAAGACAGACCTCCACCAGCCGCCGCGCCACCGCGCTGCCGCCGTGGCAGGAAAGCTCCACCACGTCCTCGCCGGTGTAGCTGTGGGGCGCACGGAAAAACAGGGCAACGCCCTCGTCAAAGGCTTCTTCCCTGTCCACGAAATGCCCGAACAGCGCGGTGTAGCCCTTGGCCTGTTCCACTTTTTTTGCCGGGTTTGCCGGGCGGAACACCCGGGCAGCCACGGTATAGCTCTCTGCGCCGGACAGGCGCACCACGGCAATGCCGCCCGCCCCGGGGGGCGTTGCAATGGCGGCAATGGTCGTTTCCTGCATACTGCATCCTTTCCGCGCACGCGTCCTGCGGGTGCGCTGCTCGTGCGCCCGGCACGGCAGAGCCGCCGCAGCGCACACTTTCTGATTTTACAGCTTATTTTACCACGTTTTTGCGCAAAAAGATACACCCGCCGCGCGGTTTTTCCACATCCTCCAAAATGTTTGTGGAAAAAAGGATTGAAAATGGCTTCCGCTGCGCTCTAGCCATGTTCAGCGGAAGAATTATTTTTAATTTCGGGGTTCAGAAACGCCTGCGGGCGTTTCTGAACCCCATTTTCACGGGAGGGGTCGTGGAGACAAACAGCATTTGCAGCGCCGCTTTCTGCGAAAGCGCGGCGCTGCGGGGGAAAACTTCTGCTTAGCGCAATCGGGCTGAACCCTCTCCGTCTTTGCTTCGCAAATCCACCTCCCCCGAAGGGGGAGGTTTTGCTCTACTTACCGGAAGTTGCCGAAAAGCTCCCCCTTCGGGGGAGCTGGCATCGAGCGCAGCGAGATGACTGAGAGGGTTTGCTCCCCCTTTGGGGGAGCTGGCGCGGGAGCGCCTGAGAGGGCTCGTCCCACAAAAAAGCGCCCCGCACTTCCGGTGGAAATGCGGGGCGCTGCATGGTTTTATTGAAGTCTGCCGATCACAGCTCGATCTTGCCGAAGCTGAAATCTGCAAAGTCGTCCACGCGCTCGGTGCGCTTGGGTGCTACGGGTGCTGCGCTCTCAGCGTCGCGGGGAGCGTAGGTACGCTCCGGCACGCTGGACGGACGCGGGCCACGGGGTGCACCGCTGCGGCTGCCACGGTAGCCGCCGTTGCGGCCGCCGTTCTCGCTGCGGCGCTCGCCGCGATAACCGCCGTTGCGGTTGCCGCCGGGACGACGGCCATTCCGGTTGCCGCCACGGCCGCGGCGCTCGCCGTAGGTGTTCTCGGTCTGGGCATCCGGTGCGGTGGAGTAGATGACCACGCGGCGGTCACGGCCTTCGCCCTTGCTCTCGCTGCGCACACCCTCCATCTTGCTGATGGCAGAGTGGATGATGCGGCGCTCGTAGGGGTTCATGGGCTCCATGGCAAAGCTGCGGCCGGTCTTGCGCACCTTGGCACCAATGCGCTGTGCCAGTGCGGTCAGGTCGCTCTCGCGCTTGTCGCGGTAGCCGGCAACGTCCAGACCCAGCTTGATGTAATCGCCCTCCAGACGGTTTGCCACAAGGCTTGCCAGATAGGACAGGCTCTCCATGGTCTCGCCGCGGCGGCCGATGAGGGCACCCAGCTTTTCACCGTCCAGACGGATGATGGTAGCCTCGCCCTTCTGCACGGCGCTGAAGGTCACGTTCTCCACGCCCATCAGGGTGATGACCTCCCGCAGATAATCCACAGCGGCCTTCACCTTGGCGTTCTCCTCGATGACGATGGGCACCTCCACCTCTTCTGCCTCCTCGGCAGTCTCGGCGGGCTGCTGGGCAGCGGGGGTCTGCTCTGCGGCGGGAGCGGCGGGCTCCTGTGCAGCAGTCTCCTCTGCCGCAGGGGCAGTCTCCTGCACGGGGGCAGCAGTCTCAACGGGCTGCTCTGCCACCGGCTCCACCGGCTTTGCGGGTGCAGCGGCGGGGGCATCCGGCTCCTCCACGCTCACGCGCACCTTGGCGGGGGTGGTCTTCAAGCCCAGAAAACCGGTCTTCTGGGGATATTCCAGCACTTCACGGCTGACATTTTCATCCTCAGCCTGAACACCCAGCAGGGCGCAGGCCTTGGCAAAGGCTTCTTCGACCGTCTTGCCGGTCGCTTCCTGTGTACGGATCATAACCGTTTACCTCCCTTGTTACTGTTTATCCTGCTTGTCAAGCTCGCTCAGCGGCACGGTGCGCTCGTCCTTGTAGCGCTCGGCGTCCAGCTGACGGGCATACTCCAGCCGGCGCTTGTTCATCTCGCTGGCGGAAAGGTTCTTTTCCACAGCCTTGCCGGTCTTGGGGTCGGTCACCGTGATGGTGGTGCTCTTCACACCGCGCTTTTCCTGCTTGCGCTTTGCGGCGATCTCGGCCTCCACCTCCTTGCGCATCTTCTCGGGGTCGTAGAATTTGCGCATGATCTGGGTCTGCACGGTCATAACGATGTTGGAAATGACGTAGTACAGAGAGAATGCCAGCGGGTAGGTAAAGCAGAAGAACAGGTACATCAGCGGCATCATGTACATGGTCAGCTTCATGCTGCCCTGCATCTGCTGGCCGGAGGCCTTCATGCTGACATGGGTGGACCAGAACATGGTGATGACCGACAGCAGCGGCAGCACGATATCCAGAGACAGGCCCAGCTTCGGGATGCGGGTCAGATCGATGCCGAAGAAGTTCATGTGCTGGCTGAACTCGGTGATGGTAGCGATCTGCTGTGCGGTAAAGCAGCCCAGCACGCCGCTGTTGCCTGCCAGCACCTCGGCGATGATGTTGGTATCGCGGGTGATGGCGGTAAAGGAGATGCCGGCGGCGGTCATAGCCTCGCCAGCGCTGGCAAGTGCGGCGGCGCTGATGTGGAAGATTCGCTCCAGCGGGTTATACACCACGCCGATAACGCCGAACATGACCATAAAGTTCAGCAGCATGGGCAGGCAGCCGGCCGTGGGCTTATAGCCAAAGTCCTGCTGCAGCTTCATCAGCTCCTCCTGCTGCTTTTCGGGCTTATCCTTGTACTTGGTCTGGATCTCCGTGATCATGGGCTGGAAGGCAGACATTTTTGCCATGCTCTTCTGCTGGCTGGTCTGCAGGGGGATCTTGACGAGGTTGATGAGCAGGGTAAAGAGGATGATGTCCCAGCCGTAGTTCGGCAGCAGCTTGTAGATCCACTCCATGACATAGCCGAGAGGACCGCTCAGGATGTAAAAGAAGTTCATACCTTTGTCCATTCTGCCCCGGCTGTGGCCCGGGACGCATTATTTTTTTATCGTAGGACACGCCGCCCACAGTGCAGCGCGTCACAAGAAGCGAAAACTTTATCCCCTATGCCGCTTTTCAAACAGCTTTGCGGGCTGCAGGTTGCGGGCGGGGCTTTGCCAGCGGCCGGGCGGCGGGACGGGGTCGTAGCCCCATTTGCCCAGCGGATTGCACCGGGCAATGCGCCATGCGCCCAGCAGGATGCCTTTTATACAGCCGTGGGTCAGAATGGCCTGCATGGTGTAGCTGCTGCAGCTGGGCGAAAACCGGCAGCTGCGGCCGATCCATGGGCTGAGGGTGTGCTGGTAGATGCGGATGGGCACGCACAGCGCCCTGCGGCAGGCCAGCTGCAGCCGGTTCACCCGCGAGGCTCCGGCTTCTGCCTGCGGGCAGGGGGCACGGTGGCGGGCGGCTTTGCGTCCGGGCGCTTGGCCTTATCCGGCAGACCGGCCTGGGCAAACAGCTTTGCCACAACGCTGCTCAGCTGCCAGCTTTTCAGCTTGGGGGTCATGCCCCGGGCCACGAAGATCAGGTCGTAGCCGCCGATATTGTAATCCAGATGCTCGTCGATGGCGGCCTTCATCACGCGGCGGGCGCGGTTGCGCTGCACGGCGTGGCCGATTTTCTTCGTGGCGGTCAGGCCCACCCGGGTATTGCGGCCCCGGGTCTTGAGCACGTACAGCACCAGTGCCGGGTTCACATAGGACTTGCCGCGGGCGTACACACGGCCAAACTCGCTGTTGCGGCGGATCGGACGATAACGCATAACGTCGGCACCTCCTTTCGTCCGGGTGCACATAGGTGCACTCTTTAGCCAGTATATCAAAAAATTTTGCAGTTTAAAAGCCCATCCGGGCATTTTTACGAAAAAACTTTTGACGGGTAAAAAAATAAGACCGCCAATGGGATATCAGCGGTCTTTTGTGCGCATATTCATTTCTGCGCCGGATCTCACCTGCAAGGTTTAAGATCAGACAGTCAGGCTCTTGCGGCCCTTTGCACGGCGAGCATTGATGACCTTACGGCCGTTCTTGGTGCTCATGCGGGTCAGAAAGCCATGAACTTCCTTGCGCTGACGCTTCTTGGGCTGAAAAGTTCTCTTCATGGTTGTATCCTCCGTAAAAACTTATCCCCGGTATGGGGTCTTGATCGGTCCCAGATTGGGGACAGGCTTGCAATTCAACAGTATATCGCATAGTATGACGTTCTGTCAAGCATTTTTTGCAGTTTTCTGCAAACTTTTTTCTGATTTTTCTGTTAAAAGCTTTTCAACTTTTTCACCATTTTGCTGTGGAAAACTTTTTTCTACCAGATATTGTGGTCTTTTTTGCGTGTTTCCACAAGGCTGCTGTACCAGCTTATCTTATGTATTATAAATTACATTATATAAATATAGACGCAGGGAGATTTTTGTGGTATACTAACGGGGTATCAGCAGCATTGTTGAAAACTTCGACCGATTCAATGGAGTGGATGTTTTATGGATTCTTTCAAGGACGTTTTAGAAGCGGCCCAGATGTACTGCAAGGCGCAGATGGCCGAGCCAACGTACAATCTCTATATCGACGGGTTGGAGCCCATCAGCTTTGAGGACTCCAGCCATATCACCCTGTCGGTGCGCAACGATTTTATCTGCAAGATCGTCACCGACCGGTACCTTGGCCTGCTCAAGGAGGCCTTCAAGTCCGTGCTGGGCTTTGATGTGGACATCACCCTTGTGGTGCCCAGCACCCCGCCCCACGAGGTAGTGCTGGCCCAGCAGTACGAGGCAAACCCCGCCTCCCCGCAGGGCAACTACGAGTTCACCTTTGAAAACTTCATCAAGGGGCCGTCCAACCAGTTTGCGTTTGCTGCTGCGCAGGCTGTGGCGGCAAACCCCTCCGGGGCCTATAACCCCCTGTTCATCTACGGCGGCTCCGGTCTGGGCAAGACCCATCTGCTGACCGCCATTCAGACCGAGATCAAGCGCACCCACCCCGATTTCGTCATCATGTATGTCACCTGCGAGCAGTTCACCAACGAACTGATCGCCGCCATCCGCGCCGGCAGCACCGAGGACTTCCGCATGAAGTACCGCGTGGCAGACCTGCTGCTGGTGGACGATATCCAGTTCATCGCGGGCAAGGAGTCCACGCAGGAAGAGTTCTTCCACACCTTCAACTCCCTGCACGACGCCCACAAGCAGATCGTCATCGCCTCCGACCGCCCCGCCAAGGAGATCAAGAGCCTGGAAGAGCGTCTGCGCACCCGCTTTGAGTGGGGTCTGACCGCCGATGTGCAGCC
>CAKTCY010000067.1 GCA_934540955.1 uncultured Faecalibacterium sp. | reverse complement strand
CTGTTTGGCGAAAAGTACGGCAAGGTGGTCCGCGTGGTGGATATCGAGGGCTGGTCTACCGAGTTCTGCGGCGGCACTCACGTCAAGAACACCGCCCAGATCGGCGGCTTCAAGATCGTCAGCGAGTCCTCTGTGGCTGCCGGCATCCGCCGTATCGAGGCTGTCACCGGCCGCAACCTGCTGATCCGTGCAAACCTGCAGGAGGCCATGCTGCATGATGTGGCCAACACCCTGAAGGCCAACAACGTGGCTTCTCTGCCCGCCCGTGCCGAGGCTGTGATGGCCGAGAACAAGGCCATGAGCCGCGAGCTGGAGGAGATGAAGGCAAAGATCGCCGCCTCCAAGGTGGACAGCCTGTTCGACAATGCCGAGGAAGCAGACGGCGTGAAGATCGCCTCCGCATACTTTACCGGTACCACCGGCGACACCCTGCGCGGCATGTGCGACAGCATCCGCGACAAGGCCGTGAACCCTGTGGTGGCTGTTCTGGTGGGCAAGGCCGAGGATAAGATCACCATGGCTGTTACCGTGAATAAGCTGGCACAGGAAAAGGGTCTCAAGGCCGGTGTGCTGGTCAAGGAGCTGTCCGCCATCGCAGGCGGCAAGGGCGGCGGCAAGCCGGACTTTGCAATGGCCGGTCTGAAGGACGAGACTAAGATCGACGAGGCACTGGCTGCTGTGAGCGCCATCGTCAAGAAGGCTCTGGGCTAAAAAGGATCCATGTCCCGCGCCCGGTGCCGGATGCGCGCCGGGGCGGCGGGCTTTTGTAGAAGCAGGAAGGAGTGTTCCCCATGGAGGATTGTCTGTTTTGCATGATCGCAGAGGGCAAGATCCCCTCTAAAAAGCTGTACGAGGATGACCAGGTGGTGGCATTCTACGACATCAACCCGCAGGCAAAGGTGCATTTCCTTGTGGTTCCCCGCAAGCACATCTCCTCTGCCGCTGCGCTGACTGAGGAGGATGGTGCCCTGCTGGGCCACATCTTCACCGTCATCGCAAGGCTGGCCAAGGAGCAGGGGCTGGAAAACGGCTACCGCATCATCTCCAACGTGGGCGAGGACGCAGGCCAGACCGTGAAGCATCTGCATTTCCATGTTCTGGGCGGCGAAAAACTGCCTGTCTGATTCCAATACGAAAGGGAGATTTTTGATTATGGCTGAAACTTATACCCTGCACGTTGCAGGCCTGACCCGTGAGCTGACCATCTGCAAGGTGAACGACCACATGGACATTGCCGCTTTTATCATGCTGGGTGATGCCGAGCTGACCGTGGCCGCTGCTGAGGAGCTGCTGAAAAAGTGCCCGGATTTTGATATCCTGCTCACCGCCGAGGCCAAGGGCATCCCGCTGGCGCACGAGATGAGCCGCCAGAGCGGCAAGCCCTACATCTGCGCCCGCAAGGGTGTCAAGCTGTATATGCCGGACCCCGTTGTGGTGGAGGACCAGTCCATTACCACTGCCGGTAAGCAGAAGCTGGTCATCGATCGCAAGGAGCTGGAAAAGATGAACGGCAAGCGGGTGCTGGTGGTGGACGATGTCATCTCCACCGGCGGCTCTCTGAAGGCGCTGGACGCGCTGGCGGAAAAGACCCAGTGCACCATCGTGGGTCAGGCCGCTGTTCTGGCCGAGGGCGACGCTTCTGAGCGCAAGGATATCATCTTCCTTGAGCCGCTGCCCCTGTTCTTCCACTAAGCTGGGATGCGCCGCCCGCTCTGCGCGTTCTGCGCCGGAATGATGGGCCTTAGTTTCCTGTGGACTTTTTTGCCGCAAACGGAGCTTTTTATGCCGTTTGCGGCATTTTTTGTTGCCTTTTTGCTGCTACTCTGCATCCCGTGCCGCAGCCGTAAGCTGGCGCTCTGTCTGCTGCTGGGCGCACTGGCAGGGCTTTGCGCGGTGTACACCACGAGCGCCCGGCTGGAGCGTGCACGGGCAAATTACGCCGGGCGCACCGTGCTGCTGACTGCCGAGGTGGAACGCGCGGACAGCACCTATTTTTCGGACACAGTGGACGCGACCCTGTGGGTGGAAGGCGTGAACGGCAGTCCGGCAGGCTTCCGCATAGCCTGTGCAGAACTGCCCGCCTGCGCGGCAGGGCAGCGGGTGCAGGGCTGGTTCACGCTGTCGCCACCGGATGAAGCAGAACGGACGGCGCAGTACGCGGACGGCATTGCCTTGCAGGCAGAGCCGTTGGCAGAAAAGCCGCAGCTTACTGTGCTGGGCGAGAGCGGCAGCTTCCGTGCCCGCACCCATCGCTTGCAGCAAAAGCTGAGCGAAAGCCTGTGCCGGGCGATGCACCGGGACACCGGCGGCGTGCTGGCTGCCATGACGGTGGGGGACCGCAGCGGGCTTTCGGCACAGCTGCGCAGCGCCTACCGGGGCGCGGGGCTTTCCCATGTGTTGGTGGTCAGCGGTATGCACGTTTCCATCCTGTGCGGGGATATCCTGAGCGTGTTGCTGCCCTATCGCTGGGAGCAGAGCTACCGCAGCCGCAAGAGGCGCACAGTCTGGAAAAGCCTGCTGGCGCTGGTGCTGATGGGCGTGACCGGCTTTACACCCTCGGTGCGCCGCGCTGCCGTGGCGGTGTGGGTCAGCGCCTTGGGCGTGTGGGTGTGGGGACCGGCAGATGTCCTCACCTCGCTGGCGGCGGCAGGCATCCTGATGACCGCCGCCAACAGCTATGCGGTGTGGGATATCGGCTTTGAGCTTTCCTTTGCCGCGGTGGTGGGCACGGTGGCGGGCAACGCCTGCATCCGCCGGATGCGGGACGCCCACGACAGGCGGTTTTGGATCAAAGCCGGGGAGAACCTGCAAAAGCCGGTCAGGCGTCCGTGGTTCAACAGGCTGCCGGAGCGCTTGCAGGGTCTTGCAGAGAGCGCCTGCATTGCTGCCTGTGCCTCGGCGGCTACCTTCCCGGTGCTGGTGCTGCGGGGCTTGAGCGTCAGCGCATGGGCGGTGGTCTCCAGCATCGCGGTGCTGTGGATGGTGCAGCCGCTGCTTTTGCTGGGGCTGGCAGTAGCCTTTGTGGGTCTGGTGCCGTGGCTGGCACCGGTGCACGGGGTGCTTTCCCGCGCGGCAGACCTGCTGACCGGGCTATTGAACGGCTGGGCGGTTTGGCTCAGCACAAAGCCCGGCGGCAGCATCTACTTTGATACTGCCTACGCAGCGCTGGTCTGTCTGCTGCTGTGCGGGCTTGGGGTGCTGGCTTTCCGCTGGCGGGTGCGTCTGCGGGTGGCGGTACCGGGCATTCTGCTGGCGGCAGCAGTGGGCATCGGGCTGGGCAACGCCCTCAGCCGGGACGTGGTGCACATCGACCTTGTGGGCAGCGCACAGGCGCCTGCGGTAGTGGTTGCCCAGAACGACCGGGCAGTGGTGCTGTTCCGGGGCGGCAGCACCGCCCAGCGTGCGGTGGAAAAGCAGCTGGCACGGCGGGGCGTGCGCACCGTGGAGCTGGTGGCAGACCTGCGCATGAACGCAAAAACCGCCTGTACCCTGCCCGCGCAGCAGGGCATCCGGGCAGAGCGCCTGCCGGTGAACACGGCGCGCAAGCTGCGCTGCACCCCGGCGGCGGTGGAGCTGCTGCGCACCCGGGAAGGATGTCTTGTGCGGCTGAGCATCGGCAACCGGCAGTTTGTAACCTTAAGCGGCAGGGCAGAACTGGCGCAGCCGCTGCAAACGGAGTGGCTGGTGGCCTCGGCCAAAAAACCGGAGACGGTGCGGTATCAAAAGCTGCTGGCGCTGCGCAGCTACAGCTGGATGGCACCGGAGGAGCAGTACACCGCCTCCCTCAGCCTGCGCCGCTCCGGCGGCGAAAAGCTAGGGTAGCGCTTTGCAATCCGGGCCGAGTGTGGTACAATACAAGGAGCATTTTATAACAGGAAAGGGGCATTTGCATGGCCACGGAAGCAAAACTCCGGCAGCTGGCCGACAAGGGCTGCCCGGTCTACTATTTTTATTCCAGCGAGCGGTATCTGGTGCGGCAGGCAGTGGCGGCGGCGGTGCGGGTGCTGTCGGCAGACAGCGACGAGGACGCCACCGTTCTGGACGGCGCTGCCCCGGAGCTGGAGCAGCTTATCATGGCAGCGGGCACCATCTCCTTTTTCGGTACCCGGCGCGTGGTGGTGCTGCCGGAGCTCGACCCCGCCGCCTACGGCAGCAAGGACCTGGACGAGCTGTGCAGTACCCTCTCCAGCTTGGAAAACGCCGTGGCGGTGCTGGGCAGTGTGTTCCCGCTGGAGCGCAGCAAGCTCAAGCTGGGCAAGCAGGCGCAAAAGCTGCAGGCTCAGTGCAAGGCCATCGGCTACGCAGAGGAGCTGGCAAAGCCCCGCCCCTTTGAACTGAAAAATTTGATGATGGAGCGGGCAAAGGCGCAGGGCGCAGCTCTGCCGGACGGCGCAGCCACCGCATTACTGGAGCGCTGCGGCGAGGACCCCTTTCTGCTGGAAAACGAGGTGGATAAGCTCTGTGCGCTGTCCGGCTACCAGACCGTGAGCGCCTCCATGGTGGCAGAGATGGGCACGGTGAGCCTTGAGGCGGACGTGTTCGAGATGATCCGCATGATCACCGCCAAAAACGCCACCGGAGCCTGCAAAAAGCTGCAGACCCTGCTGCGGCTGCAGCAGGAGCCGATCGCCATTACGGCGGCGATGATCGGCAGCTTTGTGGATCTGTACCGGGTAAAGCTTGGAGCGGCAAAGCGGAAGAATTACAGTGCAGTGCACAAAGATTTTGGCTATAAGGGCAGTGACTACCGGCTGAAGCGCTCGGCAGAGACTGCCGCCCACTACACCCTGCCCCAGCTGGAAGCCTGCCTGCAGGTGCTGCTGGAGCTGGACCAGAGCCTGAAAAGCCAGCCTGTGGCGGCGCAGACACTGCTGGAAACAGCACTGTGCCGTCTGGCACTGGCGGGGAGCGGAAGATGATGCAAAGCGAGATAATCCATACCGACCGGGTGCTGATCGTGGAGGGCAAGTACGATGCCGTCCGTTTGGCGCACCTGACCGATGCCATGATCCTGCTGACGGATGGTTTTGGCATTTATAAAGACAAACAGCGCCAGCAGCTGTTCCGGGCGCTGGCGCAGAAAAACGGTCTGATTTTGCTCACTGATTCGGACGCGGCAGGCTTTCGCATCCGCAACTACATCACCAACATGGTGGGCGCGGAGAACGTGGTGCAGGCCTATGTGCCTGCCATCCACGGCAAGGAAAAACGCAAGGCGCAGCCCGGCAAGGAGGGCTTACTGGGGGTAGAGGGCGTGGACGACGCCCTTGTGCGGCAGGCACTGCTGGACGCCTTGGGGGCGGAAGCCGGAGCCGTGCCGGTGCGCCCGGCGGGACGGCAAATCACCTACACCGACCTGTACGAGTGGGGACTTTCCGGCAAGCCCGGCAGCGCCGAGCGCAAGGCCAGACTCTTGAATGCGCTGGGGCTGCCGCCGCGCCTTTCCAAAAAGGAGCTGGTGGAGGCCTTCAACCGCCTGTACACTTTTGAACAACTGGACGAGTTGCAGTTGAAAATTTTGCAGGAGTGAAAACCTAGCCGTTTTTGCCCCACGCCTGCCGCAGCAGCTCCAGCGCGTGGGTCTCCAGCCGGGAAACATAGCTGCGGCTGATGCCCAGCAGCCCGGCGGTCTCCAGCTGGGTCAGGGGCGGCTGCCCGGCCAGTCCGTACCGCAGCAGTAAGATCTGCCGCTCCCGGGCGGGCAGAGTGTCCAGCAGCTGCCGCAGCCGCCGGACATCCTCCTGCCGCTCACAGCTGTCCTCCATGCAAAAGCCGTCCTGTATCACGTCCGCTAAGGTCAGTGCAGAGTCTCCGTCTGCCTCCAAGGCTTCCTGTAAGGAGACGGTCTGCCCGCTCTTGCGCTCCCGCCGGAACTGCATACGGATCTCGTTTTCAATGCAGCGGCTTGCATAGGTGGAAAACCGCGCCTTGCGTGTGGCATCAAAGGTGTCCACCGCTTTCATCAGCCCGATGGTGCCGATGGAAACCAGATCCTCCTGATCGCCCGGCAGGGCGTAATATTTTTTTACAATGTGCGCCACCAGCCGCAGATTGTGGCGGATCAGCTTTTCCTGGGCGGCGGCATCCCCGGCGCGCAGGGCACTGAAGGCGGCAGCCTCCTCCCGGGCTGTGAGCGGACGCGGAAAGCAGCCGCTTTCCAGATGGAGCGCCAGAAACAGAAATTTTGTGGCGAAAAATTGCAGTAAGGTCAGCAGCACACGATATCCCTCCCGGTACATAGTTGTTAGATTGTATGAGCCGGGGCGCGGATAGTTGCCGGAGAAGCCTTTTGTGCGCAGAAGCTTTTCCGCAGGGGAAAAGCGTGGTATACTGAGTGGGATAACTCGGAAGTTGCGGAGGAAAGCCCGATGAAAGAAAAAACTTATCATACTCGCTGTGGAACGATTCACTATTGGGCAAGTGTGTCCAACCCGGATGCACTTACTCTTGTTTTTCTGCCGGGATTGACTGCGGATCATAGATTGTTTGATAAGCAGATTCAGTATTTCGAGAACCGGTATAATGTTATCGTCTGGGATGCACCGGCACACGCTTTTTCATGGCCGTTTCGGTTTGAATTTGATTTGTTTGACAAGGCAAAATGGCTGGATGATATCTTAAACCAAGAAGGAATTACAAAGCCTGTTATTGTCGGGCAGTCTATGGGTGGATATGTGGGACAGGCTTATGCGCAGCTTTACCCAGACAAAATGACAGGCTTTGTCTCCATTGACTCTGCACCGCTGCAACGAAGCTATGTGACAGCAGTTGAGATCTGGCTTTTGAAACGGATTGAGCCGGTATATGCTCATTATCCGTGGAAATGGCTCCTGAAATCGGGGTCGGAAGGCGTTGCCACGACTGACTATGGCAGAAGCCTCATGCGTGAAATGATGCTGACTTATGACGGAAACCAGAAACGCTATGCACAAATTGCCGGACATGGCTATCGTATTTTGGCAGCGGCCATGGAAAAGGATCTGCCGTATGAGATCAAGTGTCCTGCATTATTGATGTGTGGTACACAAGATCACGCTGGTTCATGTATACGGTACAACAAAGCATGGCATCGCAATACGAAAAATCCTTTGACGTGGATTGAAGGAGCGGGACATAATTCCAATACCGACAAGCCCGAACAGGTGAATCGTTTGATAGAAGAATTTGTTGCAAATATTTTATAACAGACGACTTCCGGTTTGTCAGGCAAACCAATCATTCTGCACCCTCCAGCGGACAACCCCAAAACGGTTGTTCGCTGTTTTTATACGCTGAAATCTGAAAAAAGACAAAATGCCAAGCAAAACTGAAAAATACCTCATCCTTGCCCATTACTTTTGGTAGCGCAATACGGCGTACTGGCCCCGCTGATTGCGAGACCCCGCCCAGAAGGCGGGTATGAGATCATCTCCGGCCACCGCCGTCAGCACGCTGCCGAGTTTGCCGGGCTGGACACGCTGCCTGTTATCGTCCGGGAAATGGATGATGATGCCGCCATCCTGCTCATGGTGGACAGCAATCTCCAGCGCGAGAGCATTTTGCCCAGCGAAAGGGCTTTTGCGTACAAGATGAAGTTGGACGCCATGAAAAGAACTAGCGGCAGACCGTCAAAAGAAAATGTGTCCCAAATTGGGACACAAAAACGTTCCGACCAAATCATGGCCGAAGAACTTGGTGAAAGTCGCAATCAGATTCAACGTTTCATCCGTCTGACCAATCTTATCCCGGAACTGCTCGACCTTGTAGATGAAAAGAAAATCTCCTTCAATCCCGCTGTGGAACTGTCCTATCTGGACGAGGCTCAACAGCGGGATTTTTTGCAGGCCATGGACGAGACCCAAAACGCGCCGTCCCTGTCGCAGGCGCAGCGAATGAAAAAGCTGGCGCAGGAGGAAAAGTTCACCTATGAAGCCGCCTTTGCCATTATGGGGGAAGCCAAAAAGGATGAACTGGACAAGGTGGTCATCAAAAACGATACCCTGAAAAAGTATTTTCCCCGCAGCTACACGCCCCGGCAGATGGAAGATGTCATCATCAAGCTGCTGGAACAGTGGCAGCGCAGACAACAGCGTCAGAACGAACGCTGAAAAATCGGAACCGAAAGACCCATGAGGTCTTTTCTTTTTTGCAAAATTTTGGAGGACAACGACTATGAATACCACGATTGATTTCAAGACCGCAAAGACCATTGAGAACATGAGCCGCAAAATCGACGGCATGGAGCGTGCCGTTTCCGGCTTCTTCAACAAGATGAGCGACATTGCGGAGCGCAAGTACGGTGACCCGCAGGTTTATCTGGCGGCAGTCGGCCCGGCGAGGGACCTGAGCGCCATTCTGCTGGAGGAAGCGCCCGGCATTCTGCCCTGCTTTGACGAGACGGATGACACTTTCGGCATTTCCAAGGAGCTGCCCGTGGCGGGCTGCTACAACCCCAAGCAGGTGCTGGAGCTGTCGGGCAAGCGCTACCTGACCGGCCCGGTCGTCTTCGTCCGCTTCAACATGGAAGGCGAGTATGTCTCCCTGACGATGGGCGACCTGCACTGCATTCAGGAGTATCTGGAGCAGCACAGCACGGCGCTTATGGCCGACGGCAAGAACCTGAACTGCATCTGCCTGGACTGAGGAGGCCGCAATGATGAGCTTTTTTGTGGGCTTTGCTTTCTTTGAACTGGGCGTTTTCTGCGGCTTTTTTGCCGCTTCCCTGATGCAGGCGGCACGAACCGGAGAAATTGTGATTACGGTAAAGGAGGATACGGATGGAACAGGAAAAGAATACCCTTTCGGTGCTGCAAATTGCGCCGGGGCAGCATCCGAAGCCGATTGAGATTGACAATGACCTGAAAGCGCTGCAGCAGGCGGTCGGCGGCTCGATTGGTGCAAGCTATCCCTTTGAAGACCCGGTGGCCATCGTTTACAACGATGACGGCAAGCTCATGGGGCTGCCGCTGAACCGCGCTCTGCGGGATGAAAGCGGCGAGGCCTATGATGTGGTTGCCGGAACATTTCTGGTGGTGGGTCTGGGCGAGGAGGATTTTGCATCCCTCTCCCCGGAGCTGACGCAGAAATACGAGGAGCTCTTTCATCAGCCGGAAACTTTTATGCGCCTGGGCCGTCAAATGCTGGTGCTGCCCGTTCCGGACGAAAATGTGCGGACGGAAACAGCAAAAGCAAAGCCCCCGGCGGCGCACGAACGATGAGGAGATATTCCTGCAGAGGGGGTGGTATAAATGCAGGAAGAAATTGAACACAAGACAGTCAACTTTGCCATTTCAACCACAAAGCTGACAGCCCGGACCTTCCTGAAAGGTGCACAGTTTCTGCTGCGGCAGTACGACAAGAATGCTTCGCAGGGAAAACAGAGCATGAAGCGCCTGATTCGGCAGAACCGGGGTGTGACCAATGTGGAAATCGAGAAAACCGGCATCAAAGGCTTTGCGAAATATGCCAAGCGCTACCACATTGACTATGCGGTTCAAAAGGATATTTCCTGCACGCCGCCCCGCTATATGGTCTATTTCAAGGCGCAGGACACGGATGCGTTGAGCGCGGCATTCAAAGAATATTCGGCTTCGGTTTTGAACAAAACCAAGCGACCTTCTGTGCTGGCAAAACTGCAGGAACTGGTGCAGGCGGTGGCGGCGATTCCCGATAAAGTCCGCAACAAAGATCAGGAGCTTGGCCTATGAAAAAGAATTTTTCCAAGCTGCTGGCTCTGTATCTGCCCTACCTTCTGCTGGGACTTGCGGCAACGAATTTCGGTGAGGCATGGCGGCTGGCTGAAGGCAAAGAGATGGGAGATAAGATTCTGTCTCTGATGGGCACGATTCCGGTGGCCTTTGCAAATCCGCTGCCGAGCCTTCATCCGCTGGACATTCTGGTGGGTATCTGCTGCGGTGCCGGGCTTCGGCTTGCAGTTTACCTGAAAAGTAAGAATGCAAAGAAATACCGGCATGGCATGGAGTACGGTTCAGCCCGGTGGGGCAATGCCAAGGACATTGAGCCGTTTCAGGCTCCGAAGTTCGAGGATAACATCATTCTGACGAAAACTGAACGTCTGATGATGAGCAACCGTCCACCCGACCCCAAGAATGCGCGGAACAAAAACGTGCTGGTAGTCGGCGGTTCCGGCAGTGGTAAGACGAGATTTTTTATTAAGCCGAACCTGCTGCAGTGTGATTCCAAGGCCTTTCCGGTTTCATTCGTGGTTACGGACCCGAAAGGAAGTCTCATTTACGAGTGCGGACATGCCCTTGCAAAGAAGGGGTACCTCATTAAGACGATGAACACCATCAATTTTCACAAGTCAATGCATTATAATCCCTTCGCTTATATCCACGAAGAAAAGGACATTTTGAAACTGGTTACAACCCTGAT
>CAKTCY010000066.1 GCA_934540955.1 uncultured Faecalibacterium sp. | reverse complement strand
TGCTGCAATATCTGGTGCGCACGGCGCTGGCCTGCCTGCTGGTCGCGGTGGGGTGGCTGCTGGGGCTGCTGCTGTGGGTCCAGAACGACGGGCTGTTTCTTCCCGCGAATCAAGCTGCACAGGCCTGTCAGAAGGCCGCGCAGGACGTTTTGCCGGGCATGACCGCCGCAACCTTTGATGAGAACCAGCTGGACTCCCTGTGCCGGTACGCCCTGTTTGCCGCGCCGGACAGCAGCGAGGTGCTGGCCACCAACATGGATGCCGGGCACTTGCAGCGGGCAATGGAGAACTGGCGGGGGAAAACCCGCTGGCATTTTGGCTACACGCAGTATTATATGACGTCAAAATTGCAGGACGGAACGGTTTGTCTGCTGCAATTTGACTATGCCGTGCCCTATGCCGACCCTGCGCTGCGGGGCGTGCTGCCGGATATGCAGACCGTGCACTGCATTCTGGGCATTCTGCTGTTGGTAGGCGCGGTGGTGTGGAGCACCCACAGAACCGGGCGCTTCCTGACCCGGGAGACCGAAAAGCTGACCGCCGCCGCGCAGGCAGTGGCGCAGAAGGATCTGGACAGTGCAGTGTTTTCCGGTGCGAAGGTGCGGGAGTACGAGAGCGCTTTGCAGGCGCTGCAAACCATGGGTGATGCACTGACCGGCAGCCTGCAGAAGCAGTGGGCCATGGAGCAGCGGCAGCGGGAGCAGATCATTCAGCTGTCCCACAAGCTGAAAACGCCGCTGACCATCATCGAGGGCAACGCGGAGCTGCTGGCAGAGGATGACGGTCTGACTGAGGAGCAGCGGGCACAGGTGAAGTCTATTTTGCAGGGCGCAGAGCAGACCCGCACCTATCTTGGTAAGATCCGCGCCGAGGTGCAGACCCCGCTGCGGTATAAACGGAATGTAGAATGATGACGAAAATGGACGGAATGGAGCATATTTTGCGGCGCGCACGTTTCCCAAAACTGTGAAAAAGGGCTCTGGAACACCCGCAGGCGTTTTGGAACCCCCAATCAAAATACTTATTCCATGCCAAAGGGCTGCGGCACGTTTTGTGCAGCAGCCCTTTGATGGTTTTAATGCGTTGTCAGCTGTTTGTCCAGCCAAGCGGCGATGTCCGCGAAAACCTCCAGCTTGTTGGTCTCCAGCAGCAGCTCGTGGCGGGCACTGGGGTAGAAGATGCTTTCAATGCTCTGCATACCGGCGTCCTTCAGGCTCTGGATGGCGCGGCGCACGCCCTTGCCCTGCTCGCCCACCGGGTCGGCATCGCCGGAGAGGAAGAGCAGCGGCAGGTCCTTGGGCATCCGTGCCAGAAAAGCCGGGTCGTGCAGACGCAGAATACCGCTGAACATACTGTAATAGGCGTTCAGCGTAAAGGTAAAGGTGCAGCGCTCCTCAGCCAGATACTTGTCCACCTCGGCCTGGTCGCGGTTGAGCCAGTCGTGGGTGGTGCGGCCCTCCAGCCCCTTGTTGTAGCCCATAAAGGAAAGGTTTGCCACAAGGCTGCTGCGGTAGTGCCAGCCGTGAAAGATTGCCAGCACCCGGCAAAGGGTCTTGGCCACCTTGACCAGTGCCTTGGGCTGAAAGCCGGTGCCCATGATGATAGCACCGTCCAGCTCCCGGCCATACTCGCACAGATACTGCCGGGCGTAGAAAGAGCCCATGCTGTGCCCCAGCAAGAAGTAGGGCAGGTTCGGGTACAGCTCCTTGGTCAGCACGGTCACGGCGTGCAGGTCGGCCAGTACGGCGCGGTTGCCGTCCGGCTCGGCAAAGTAGCCGTAGTCCTCCTTGGTGCGGATAGAGGCACCGTGCCCCAGATGGTCGTGGCCGGTGACCAGAATGCCCCGGTCGGCCAGATACTCTGCCAAGGGGCGGTAGCGGTCGATGAACTCCACCATGCCGTGGGACAGCTGCAGCACTGCCCGAACCTGCCCCTCCGGGACGCAGCGAAAACCGTGCAGGGTGCGCCCCGGCACGGTGGAGGCAAGGGTAAAGTCGATGAACCGGCTCATGGAAAGAGCCCCCTTTCTGCGTTACAGTGCGCTGAGCTTGCGGCGGCAGGCGCTGCAGATGCAGTAGCCGCCGAACTGGATGGCCTGCTCGTCTACCTCGCCGCAGAAATCGCAGCTGCCGACGGGGCGGTGCTTTTTCAGGACGATGGCGTCCCCATCCACAAAGATCTCCAATTTGGTGTCGGTGTCGAGGTGCATACTGGTGCGCAGCTCCTTCGGCAGAACGATCCGTCCCAGCGAATCAATGCCGCGAACAATGCCAGTGCTTTTCATAATGTGTCATGCTCCTTCACTATTCCTTTTTAGCAACCACTGACACAACAGGAAAATTGTGCCAGCGCTGATAAGCTTAGTATACAAAAAATAACAGCTTTCGTCAATGATTGCGTGCTAATTCGACAAAAAACAACCTTTTGCGCGTAAAGGTGGGGAAGATTTTCTCCGTGGAAAAAGGGATCCTGAAAAGCCCGCAGGCTTTTCAGGACCCCCAAATTACAAATAATTCTTTCTCACCGTCTCAGCTCAGCTCCACAGGGGCTTCGGGCTGGTTCTCCACGCGGGCGCTGGTGCGTCCCTCGGGACGGATCTCTCCGGCGGCGGTCAGCGAGAGCTTGGTCAGGGTGGGGCCTACCAGCTCGTACACCAGCACCGAGAACAACACCACGTTGCGCACCATGTGGCCGTCCGACAGCTCGGCGGCGGTGGCAGCCATGCCCAGCGCCACGCCGGCCTGCGGCAGCAGGGTGATGCCCAGATACTTCTGGATGGCGGGGCTGCAGCTGGTGGCGCGGCAGCTCAGGTAGGAGCCGCTGATCTTACCGGCAGAGCGCGACACGATGTACACCACGCCGATGAGCAGCACCATGGGGTTGGTGAGGATGGTCAGATCCAGCTCTGCGCCGGACAGCACGAAGAACAGGATGTTGATGGGGGACACCCAGCGGTCCAGACGGTCCATCAGTTCGTCCGAGGTGGGGCAGACGTTGCAGAACACGGTGCCGGTCATCATGCACACCAGCAGCAGCGAGAAGCCGCAGCGGGTGCCGTTGATCTCGAATTCGGTCATGGACAGACCCACGGTCAGCAGCACAAAGGCCACCGACAGGCTCATGCGCTTGGAGCGGGAGTGGAAGTAGACCTCCAGTAGGTTCAGCAGGTAACCGGCGGCAGCGCCCAGCGCCAGCGAGAGTGCGATCTCCAGCAGCGGCTCCAGCACTACGCTCATGGGGTCGATACGGCCCTGCTCCAGCGCGTTTGCCACGCCGTAGGAGGCCGAGAACAGCACCAGACCCACGGCATCGTCAATGGCGACTACCATCAGCAACAGCTTGGTCAGCGGGCCGTCGGCCTTGTACTGCTTGACCACCATCAGGGTAGCAGCGGGTGCGGTGGCGGCGGCGATGGAGCCCAGCGTGATGGCAGAGGCCAGCGAGATGACGTCCGGGCGGGCAAAGTGCAGGGCAACAAGGGCGATATCTACCAGCGCGGTGGTGATCACCGCCTGCGCGATGCCCACGGTCACGGCGCGGCGGCCCATGTGCTTCAGAGCGCTGAGACGGAACTCGTTGCCGATGACAAAGGCGATGAAGCCCAGCGCCACCTGTGTGAGGATGCCGTAGCCCTCCACGGCGGTAAGGCTGCCAAAGCCGAAGCCGAAACGGCTCAGCCCCAGCCGGCCCAGAAAGAAGGGCCCCAGCAGCAGACCGGTAAGCAGGTAAGCGGTGACGGCGGGCAGACGCACGGCCTTGGCAGCGCGTGACATGAGCAGGCCGGCGATCAGGGCAAGGGACAGACAGATCAACATTTGTTCCATAATGTGGTTTGTATTGGGTGCGCAGCCAAGGGCCGCAGCACTCGGTTCCTCCTTGTCAAAAAAGTATCGAACTCCTGTGTGAAATCCATTGCAGGGTCAAAAATGGGAAAACGTATCTAGTATATCGGAACTGCCGGAGAAAAGCAACCATCCTGCGCGTTTCGTACAGATTTTGAGACGAAAAGACAGAAAAAGGGATAGCGGAACACCCGCAGGCGTTCCGCTATCCCGAAATTTAAAATATGCCCTTAGTTGAACTTGAAGATCTTGCGCAGCTGGCGGTAGGTGGCTACGACTACCTTATCGCCGCCGGGGAAGTGCAGGTCGGTCAGGCCGCCAAGGTTCACGCGCACGGCGCGGTAGACGCCGGGGGTAACGTGATCCTTGAGGTACTGCCACAGCTCTGCCTTTTTGGCGTGCGCCTCGGCGCTGCCGTCCAGCAGCAGGAAGATGTCGCTGACTGCCATCATGACCGACAGGTAGTGCACCATGTAGGCGCGCAGACGCTTCTGGTCTTTCAGCGCGTCCAGATCCTGACAGTCGATCATGTGCTTGGTGACCCGCAGCTGCTGGTCCACACGGCCGATCATCACGCTCTCGTTCACGCTCTGGTCTGCGCGGCCGATGAAGTAGCGGTACAGATCCAGATCCATATAGTACATACTCTTGACGTAGGGCAGGGGCTGGTACACAAAGATGTTGTCCACATAGAAGGTATGCTTGGGCAGCACCATGCCGCACTGGCGCAGCACCTCGGTGCGGTACATGACCGAGTGCATCAGCAGGTTCTGATCCGGGCGGAAGTGCCGGACGTGCACCCAGTCGAACAGGCGGTTCTGCGGGAACACGTTGGTGTAGCGCACGGTATGGCTGGTGCCGTCCTCCACGTGCTCGTACACATAGTTGCAGATCATCAGATCCGGCGCGGTGCCGCGGGCAACCAGCGTGGTCAGGCGCTCCAGCACCTTTTTCAGGGCGTCGGTGTCCAGCCAGTCGTCGCTGTCCACTACCTTGTAGTACAGGCCGGTGGCGTTGCGGATGCCCTGATTGACGCCCTCGCCGTGGCCGCCGTTCTCCTGATGGATGGCCTTGACGATGGTGGGGTACTTTGCGGCGTATTCGTCGCAGATGGCGGGGGTGTCATCCTTGACGGAGCCGTCGTCCACCAGAATGATCTCGGCCTGCTCGCCTGCGCTCAGCAGCGTTTCGATGCAGTGACGCATATAGGCTGCCGAATTGTAGCAGGGCACGGCAAAGGTGATAAGTTTCTGCTGCATATTATAAATGCTCCTTTTTACGTTGCATGGTCCATGCCGGGCAGTCTGCGGGGTGGCATGGAGATATGTGTTTTTATTATAGCATTTTCGCGCCTGAAAAGCTATCCTTCCCGGGCAGAAAGATCGGTTATCGCACATTTTCACGCAAAGTGACGCTTTTTTCTGCCAAAAGTGCCGGTTTTGTGGTATACTGATAAGGTTTTGAGCGCTCTGCGCGTCAGCGCACCTACTTATATAACGGAGGAAATCATGGAAAACCCGCACAGTATCCTGAAAAAAGTTTTCGGCTACGACAGCTTCCGCCCCGGGCAGGAGGAGATCGTCAGCCGCCTGCTGGCCGGGCAGGATGTGCTGGCGGTCATGCCCACCGGCGCGGGCAAATCCATCTGCTATCAGGTGCCGGCGCTGCTGCTGCCGGGCATTACCATCGTGGTGTCCCCGCTGGTCAGCCTGATGAAGGATCAGGTGGGGGCGCTGGTGCAGGCGGGCGTGGCGGCGGCTTTTCTGAACAACAGCCTGACCGATAACCAGAAGGCGCTGATGCTGCACCGCGCCCGGGAGGGCTGGTACAAGATCATCTATGTGGCACCGGAGCGGCTGGAGATGCCGGGCTTCCAGCGGTTTGCGCAGGAGCGGCAGATCAGCATGGTCACGGTGGACGAGGCGCACTGCATCAGCCAGTGGGGACAGGACTTCCGCCCCAGCTATCTGCGCATCAAGGCATTTGTGGACAGCCTGCCCAGCCGCCCGGTCATCGGCGCGTTCACCGCTACCGCCACCGCCCATGTGCGGGAGGATATCCGCACCCATCTGGCATTGCAGGCGCCCTACGAGGTGACCACCAGCTTCGACCGCCCCAACCTGTACTTCGAGACCCGGCGGGCGCTGCCCAGCCAGAAGCCTAAGGAGCTGCTGGAGCTGGTGCTGAAGGAGGGCGACCATGCGGGCATCGTATATTGCAGCACCACCCGGCAGGTGGACGAGACAGTGCAGCTGCTGCAGAGCCGCAGCATCCGGGCAGCGGCCTACCACGCCAAGCTGGATGCGGACACCCGGCGGCAGAATCAGGACGATTTCCTCTACGACCGGGTGCAGGTGATGGTTGCTACCAATGCCTTTGGCATGGGCATCGACAAGCCCAACGTGCGGTTCGTCATCCATTATAATATGCCCAAGGACCTGGAAAGCTATTATCAGGAGGCAGGACGCGCCGGGCGCGACGGTCAGCCCGCCCGGTGCACCCTGCTGTATTCCGGCACGGATGTGCGCACCATCCGCTTTTTCATCGACAAGGAGCGGGAGGCCGATAACGGTCTGCCTGCAGATGTAAAGGCCGAAGCCGCCCGCAAGGCAGAGGAGCGGCTCAAGTACATGACCTTCTATTCCACCACCCAGCACTGTCTGCGCGGCTTTCTGCTGCAGTACTTCGGGGAGGCTGCGCCCCAAAAGTGCGGCAACTGCTCCTGCTGCCTTGCCGCCGAGCAGGAAGCCCAGCTGCAGGTGGAGTACGCCCGCCGCCGTGCCGCCCAGAGCGCCGACCGGCTGGAAAAGCCCCGTCGCGCAAAGCCCGCCGCAGCGGGCAGCCTGAGCGAGGCGGACGAAAAGCTGCTCAACGCCCTGTACGCGGTGCGCAAGCGTTTGGCAGGCAAGCAGAATCTGCCCGCCTTCATGGTGTTCAACGATGCCACTCTGCGGGAGATGGCAGAGAAAAAGCCCATGAGCATCGACGAGCTGCTGAACATCAGCGGCGTGGGCGAAAAGAAAGCTGCCCGCTACGGCAATGCCTTCCTGCGCGTCATCGAGGACGCCGTGGGCAGCCGGGAGTGAGAAAGGAAACAGCATCTGCAAGGTTCGCTTCTGAATTCAGAAAATTGGCGAATTTTGCAGATGCTGTTGTTTTTGCGGGGTGAACCCTCTCAGGCGCTCCCGCGCCAGCTCCCCCGAAGGAGGAGCTTTATTTGTGCTGACCGGAAGATGCAAAAAGCTCCCCCTTTCGGGGGAGCTGGCATCGCGCAGCGATGACTGAGAGGGTTGAAGCTTCTTCTGTTCACCGTTCCATGGTATGGGTGGCGAACACCTTTTCGTCCTCCCACCACACGGGCTGCCCGGCGGCAAGGGACTTGGGCACGTCCAGCAGGCGCTGGTTGCGGCTGCCGCGGAAGCGCAGGGAGATGTCGTGCTCGGCCTGCACAAATCTGCCGTCCACCAGCACATCCAGCAGTGCCAGCAGCTCGTCGGTCACCTCGCACCGCGCGGGGCTGGGCTCCTTGCCGGTAAGCTGCTCCCAAGTGTAGCCGGAGTAGCACCACACCGTCTTGGCAGGGTACAGCGCCTTGAAGTTGCGCACAAAGGGCAGCAGCTCCCGCTGGTTCTCCGGCTCAAAGGGCTCGCCGCCCAGCAGGGAGAGCCCGGCGATATAGTCCGGCTGGCAGGAGGCGAATACCTCGTTGCGCACGGTCTTATCGAAGGGCTGACCATAGTCAAAGTCCCATGCCACGGCGTTGAAGCAGCCCGGGCAGTGGTGGCGGCAGCCGGACACAAAAACGCTGGTGCGCACCCCGGGGCCGTTGGCGATATCGTAATATTTGATGTTTGCGTAGTTCATGCTAATGTTCCTGTCATTTGCTGAAAAGATGTTTGGAGCGGCCTTTCGGCCGCTCCAAACATCAAATCAAAAATAAAGTTTTGCTGTTTTTACAGATGCAGCACGCGGTCCTTGATCTCCTGCGTGCGGCCCTGATTCCAGAACTGGGTGCCGATATAACCGCAGGTGCGGCGGGCAACGTTCAGCTTGTTCTGGTCACGGTTGCCGCACTTGGGGCACTCCCACACCAGCTTGCCGTCATCCTCCACGATCTTGATCTCGCCATCGTAGCCGCATACCTGACAGTAGTCGGACTTGGTGTTCAGCTCGGCGTACATGATGTTGTCGTAGATGAACTGCAGCACGCTCATGACGGCTTCCAGATTGTCCTGCATATTGGGCACTTCCACATAGCTGATGGCGCCGCCCGGGGACAGACGCTGGAAGTCGGCCTCAAACTTCAGCTTGGTAAAGGCGTCGATGGGCTCGGAGACATGGACGTGGTAGCTGTTGGTGATATAGTTCTTGTCTGTGATGCCCTCCACGATGCCAAAGCGCTTTTGCAGGCACTTGGCAAACTTGTAGGTGGTGGATTCCAGCGGGGTGCCGTAGAGGGAGTAGTCCATGTTCTCGGCCTTCTTCCACTCGTTGCACTTGTCGTTCATGTGCTGCATCACGCTCAGGGCAAAGGGCTTGGCACCGGCATCGGTGTGGCTCTTGCCGGTCATATACTTCACGCACTCGTACAGGCCGGCGTAGCCCAGACTGATGGTGGAGTAGCCGCCGAACAGCAGCTTGTCGATCTTTTCGCCCTTCTTCAGGCGTGCCAGCGCGCCGTACTGCCACAGAATGGGGGCAGCGTCGCTGGGGGTGCCAAGCAGCCGCTTATGGCGTGCCTGCAAAGCGCGGTGGCACAGGTCCAGACGCTCGTCAAAGATCTTCCAGAACCTTTCAAAGTTGCCGCCGGAGCTCAGGGCAACGTCCACCAGATTGATGGTGACCACGCCCTGATTGAAGCGGCCGTAGTATTTGGGCTTGCCGGTCTCGGGGTCCACATAGGGGGTCAGGAAGCTGCGGCAGCCCATGCAGGTGTAGCAGTGGCCTTCGCCGTTTTTGTCCACCTTGAGCTCCAGCATCTTCTTCTCGGAGATATAGTCGGGCACCATGCGTTTTGCGGTGCACTTGGCGGCCAGCTCGGTCAGGTAGTAATAAGGAGTGCCGGGGCGGATGTTGTCCTCTTCCAGCACATAGATCAGCTTGGGGAAGGCGGGGGTGATCCACACACCGGCCTCGTTCTTCACGCCCTGATAGCGCTGGCGGATGGTCTCCTCAATGATGATGGCAAGGTCGGCCTTTTCCTGCGGGTTGCGTGCCTCGCCCAGATACATGAACACGGTAATGAAGGGCGCCTGACCGTTGGTGGTCATCAGGGTGACCACCTGATACTGGATGGTCTGCACGCCGCGGTTGATCTCGTTGCGCAGACGGCGCTCCACGATCTCCTTCTTGCGCTCGGCAGAGACGTCCAGACCTTCCATCTCCAGCTCTACCTCGGCGGCGATCTTCTTGCGGGAGACGTCCACAAAGGGAGCCAGATGGGTCAGGCTGATGCTCTGACCGCCGTACTGGTTGGAGGCCACCTGTGCAATGATCTGGGTGGCAATGTTGCAGGCGGTGGAGAAGCTGTGCGGCTTCTCGATATAGGTGCCGGAGATGACGGTGCCGTTCTGCAGCATATCTTCAAGATTCACCAGATCGCAGTTGTGCATGTGCTGGGCGAAGTAGTCGGAATCGTGGAAGTGGATCAGACCCTCCTGATGCGCCTTTACGATCTCCGGGTCCAGCAGCAGACGGGCGGTCAGATCCTTGGAGATCTCGCCGGCCATATAGTCGCGCTGCACACTGTTGACGGTGGGGTTCTTGTTGGCGTTCTCCTGCTTGACCTCTTCGTTCTGGCACTCGATCAGGCTCAGGATGCGCTCATCGGTGGTGTTGGTCTGGCGCTTCAGGCTCTGGACGTAGCGGTAGGTGATATAGTGCCGTGCCACATCATGGGCCTGAATGTCCATCAGCTGGTTCTCCACCATATCCTGCACCTCCTCCACGCTGACTGCGCGGTTCAGGTGCTGGCACTTGTCGGTGACTGCGGCAGAGATCTGGGTGATCTGCTCCCGGGTCAGGCGATCCTGACCGCCCACAGAATCACTGGCTTTGGTAACGGCGGTGATGATCTTGGTAATATCAAAAGGAACTTCTGCACCGTTTCGTTTGATGATCTTCATCGGTTCTCCTCCTTCTATATAGGCGCATTGTGAACGGGTATCCCTTACCCTAAGAGATACCCGTCTGCGCACAACGATATCCAATAAACTGAATGTAGTTCTATTCTATCATTATCTAGTGGCAAGTCAAGCAAAATACCACTATATTTTGCGTTTTGTAGCAATCGCCAAAAATCGTGGATATTTTTCGGGACAAAATTTTGCGCGGAAAGTCTTGACAGCGCAGTGTGCTTTCCGGCGGGTAATATAAGCCGCCGTCTATACCCGTTCGGGCTTCACGCTGCCTATATAATGTAATAATATAGGGCGGGGAACCCGCCGCTGCCGGAGACGTCAAAACACCCGGCGGTTCCCGGTGGAAAACTGGCGATAGTTCACAAAGCGCAAAAAAAGGCGAAAAAAATGTAAAAAAGGCTTGCAAAAGTAGTTGCGGTATGGTACTATATGTGAGCGCCAAGCGCTGAGACAAAAGAATGACTTCTGAAAGCTCAGCAGGAAGCCCTTGAAAAGAACCAATAGACGCT
>CAKTCY010000065.1 GCA_934540955.1 uncultured Faecalibacterium sp. | reverse complement strand
CCCACCCAGACCCTGACTGTGGTCAAGGAGATCCCCTTCTCCGAGGGTGAGCGTGCAGCCGTTAAGTGCTACGGCGCAAACGACGTTATGGAAGGCGTTGCCATCATGAAGAAGGAGGACGTGCAGTGCTCCATCACCGGTAACTCCACCAACCCCGTCCGCTTCCAGCATCTGGTTGCCGGCACCTACAAGAAGTGGGCTATCGAGAACGGCAAGAAGTACTTCTCCGTTGCTTCCGGCGGCGGCACCGGCCGTACCCTGCATCCCGATAACGTGGCTGCAGGCCCCGCAAGCTACGGCCTGACCGACTCTCTGGGCCGCGTGCACGGCGATGCTCAGTTCGCAGGCTCCTCTTCTGTGCCTGCACACGTTGAGATGATGGGTCTGATCGGCATGGGCAACAACCCCATGGTCGGCGCAACCGTTGCTTGCGCTGTTGCCGCAGCTCAGGCTAACGCCTAAGTCTTTCCTAAGCTTCAGCGAGGGGGAGCTGCTTTCCGAATGAGCAGCTCCCCCTTTTTTGCTGATAGATATCCGAAAACAAGCTACCCGAAAATGAGAAGGAAGAAACAATGAAAAAGAATCAGATTCGCAAGAGCGTGGCTGCGCTGGCCATGGCGGCTGTTGTAAGTGTCAGCCTGCTGGGCTACGGCTGCGGCAGCAAGCCTGCCTCCTCCACCGCAGGCGGCGTGTCCGGCGAGTTCACCGGCACTGCCAAGGGCATGGGCGGCGACGTTACCGTCACCCTGACCCTGACCGACGGCAAGATCACCGGCTGCACCGCCGAGGGCAAGGACGAGACCCCCGGCATCGGCACCATGGCTCTGGAGCAGTTGCCCGGCGCGATCGCCGAGAGCGGCAGCATTGCCGTGGACGGCGTGGCCACCGCAACCATCACCTCTGACGCCATCAAGGAGGCTGCTGCTGCCGCTCTGGTCGCAGCCGGCCTGAACGCTGACGACTACAAGACCGAGGTCAAGGCCGACGAGACCAAGGCCGAGGACTCCACCATTGACGCAGACATTGCCATCGTGGGTGCAGGCGGCGCAGGCATGACTGCTGCCATCACGGCTGCTGCCGAGGGCAAGAGCGTGGTCATTCTGGAGAGCCAGCCCATGGTGGGCGGCAACTCCGTGCGCGCTACCGGCGGCATGAACGCCGGCAAGACCGTGTATCAGGACGAGAACGAGTTCGGCGAGTCCGCAGGCGTGGAAAAGACCCTGAAGACCGCTGCTGAAAAGTACGCCGACAACGCTACCATCACCGCTCTGGCCAAGACCGTCTCTGAGCAGTGGGCTGCTTATCAGGCAGACCCCAAGGGCTACTTCGACTCCGTGGAGCTGATGGAGCTGGACACCATGATCGGCGGCAAGGGCATCAACGACCCCGCACTGGTGGAGACCCTGTGCTCCAACAGCGCTGACGCCATCGACTGGCTGGACGAGCACGGCATCACCCTGCACAGCGTTTCCAGCTTCGGCGGCGCATCCGTCAAGCGCATCCATCGCCCTGTGAACGCAGAGGGCAAGACCGTTTCCGTCGGTTCCTACATGATCCCCCTGCTGGAGGAGAACTGTGAGAAGGCTGGCGTTCAGATCCTGCTGAACACCACCGCCAACGAGATCCTGACCGATGCCAACGGCGCAGCTGCGGGCATCAAGGCCACCGGTTCTACCGGCGAGACCGTCACTGTGAACGCCAAGGCTGTGGTGCTGACCACCGGCGGCTTCGGCGCAAATCTGGACATGGTCACCGAGTACAAGCCTGAGCTGAAGGGCTTTATGACCACCAACGCCGCAGGCGCACAGGGTCAGGGCATTGAGATGGCTACCGCTGTGGGCGCTGACACCGTGGACATGGATCAGATCCAGATCCACCCCACCGTGGAGGCTAACACCGCTGCCCTGATCACCGAGGGTCTGCGCGGCGACGGCGCTGTGCTGATCAACGCCGAGGGCAAGCGCTTCATCGACGAGGTGGGCACCCGTGACGTGGTTTCCGCCGCCGAGATCGCTCAGACCGGCAGCTACAGCTGGCTGGTGGTGGATCAGGCTATGGCCGATGCCTCCAGCGTCATTCAGGGCTACATCAAGAAGGGCTACACCGTGACCGGCCAGACCTACGAGGAACTGGCAAAGGCCATGGGCGTGGACGAGGCTGCTTTTGCCGAGACCATGAAGACCTGGAACGGCTACGTTGACGCCAAGAACGACCCCGACTTTGGCCGCACCAGCTTTGCAAAGGCTCTGGATACCGCTCCCTACTACGCCATCAAGGTCACCGCAGGTGTACACCACACCATGGGCGGCCTGAAGATCAACACCAACACCGAGGTGCTGAAGGCTGACGGCTCTGTGATCCCCGGCCTGTTCGCAGCAGGTGAGGTGACCGGCGGCGTGCACGGTGCAAACCGTCTGGGCGGCAACGCTGTGGCCGACTTTACCGTCTTTGGCCGCATTGCCGGTGCAGCTGCCAGCAAGTACGCTGCATGAGCATAAAGCAAAAAAACTCTGACACCGCCGCCCCCAAGGGCAGCGCGTGGAAGAAAAATGTGATCTTTGCACTGGTGGTGCTGGCGCTGGCCGCAGGTGTTTTTCTTGCGGTGCGGGCGCAGCACCCCGCCAAGGGCAGCGGCTTACAGGCCGTTGTGGATTTCGGTGACGGCGTTACCGAGACCTTGACCCTTGCGCAGGATCACGATTACCTGTACGAGGTAGGGGACTACATCGTGCACCTGCAGGTGAAGGATGGTGCCATCGCGTTTTTGGACAGTCAGTGCCCGGACCATGTCTGTGAGCAATTCGGCTGGCTGGACAAGGACGGCGCATGGGCCGCCTGTGTGCCCGCAGGGGTGTATGTGGTGGTAGAGCCCGCCGCAGACGCAGGGTAAAAAAGGACAAATCAGCCGGGCCTTCGGGTCCGGCTGATTTTCTTTTTGAGAGAAAACGATTTCAAATGGCCGCCGCGTGCGCTTTGGCCATATTTTAAGGAATTTGATTTTTTATCTGGGATTCTGAAAAGCCTGCGGGCTTTTCAGAATCCCTTTTTTACAGGAAGGAGAGCAGGGAAGAGGCGGCTTGAATCGCATTATAAAAGGATCCGCAGTTGCTCAGCGGTGAACAAAGAATGCCGTTCTTTGTTAAAAAAGTCTGAAACTTTGTGGAAATGCCGTGAAACGAAAATTGGACGCTTGTTTATCGGGGCAAAATGCGCTACACTACAAATATGAGTTTCTGATGGACGTTTTTTGCAAAAAACGCTTTGTCATAAAAGAACCTAGGAGGAACGGCAAGAATGATCTGGAACAAGTCTAAACAGCCCGCCGACCCGCAGCAGGGCACAGCAGCTGCACCGAAAAAAGGCGGCGCGGCAGCCTTTGCCCAAAAGAACTGGAGGTGGCTGGTGCCGGTGGCCATCGTGGTGCTGGCAGGCGGCTGGTGGCTGCTGAAGCCCAAGAGCGCAAAGCCCGCCAATGTGGATACTTCCTATACAGAGGCAGTGCCGGAGACCCGGGATGTCTCCAACACGCTCAGCGGCACCGGTACGCTGAAGCCCGCCAATACCTACAGCGTTAAATCGCTGGTGTCCGGCAAGGTGCTGACCGGCAGCTTTGAGGAGGGCGATATCGTGGAGGAGGGCACTGTGCTCTACACGGTGGATTCCTCCGATGCCACCACCAAGGTGGAGCAGGCTGCCATCACCCTGCAGCAGGCGCAGCGCAGCTACGATAAGACCGCCGACCGCCAGTATGTGCGTGCCGAGGTGGCGGGCATCGTCAGCAGCCTGAAGGTGAACAAGGGCGATGAGGTAAAGAGCGGTCAGGAGGTGGCCGTGGTGCGGGACAGCTCCAAGATGAATCTGGTGCTGGAGTTCCCGGCTGCGGATGCCGCCAGCTTCTCGGTAGGGCAGACCGCCCAGGTGACGCTGGACGGTACCTTTGAGGTGCTGACCGGCACCATTACCTCTGTGACCGGCACCGATGCCCTGAGCACCGGCAACCTGCTTACCCGCACCGTGACCATCTCGGTGTCCAATGCGGGCGGCCTGACCACGGCACAGGCTGCAACGGCTACTGTCAACGGGGTCAGCTGCATTGCAGCGGCAAACCTCCAGTATCAGGCCGAGCGCACCCTGACCGCACTGGCCTCCGGTACCGTCACCGCCATCAATGTGCGGGAGGGCGGCAGCGTGAACAAGGACGACATCATCCTGACCCTCAGCGGTGAGGAACTGACCGAGTCCATCCAGTCTGCCTCCGAGACCCTGCGCGGCGCGGAGCTGTCCATGCAGAATATGCAGGACGCCATGGATAACTACACCATCACCTCGCCCATCAGTGGCACCATCATCGAGAAAAATGCCAAGGTGGGCGATGCCCTGAGCACCGGCAGCGACCTGTGCACCATCTACGACCTGAGCTATCTGGAAATGACCATCAACGTGGACGAGCTGCAGGTCAGCAGCCTGAAGGTGGGGCAGTCCGTACAGGTGACCGCAGACGCCGTGAAGGATAAGACCTACGAGGGCGTGGTCACCCGTGTGTCCATGAAGGGCGATACCAGCGGCGGCACCACCACCTACCCGGTGACCGTGCGCATCGACGAGACCGATGGTCTGCGCCCGGGCATGAACGCCAACGCCGAGATCGTGGTGGCACAGGCTAAAAATGCGCTCACCGTGCCCAATGCCGCCATCGTGCGGGGCGGCTATGTGCTGGTGCGGCAGGATTCCCCCAGCGCCGTGAACGCCGATGATTCCATGAGCGCACCGGAGGGCTATGTCTACGTCAAGGTCAAGACCGGTGTCAGCGACGACAACTATACGCAGGTGACCAGCGGCCTGTCCGAGAGCGATACCATCGCCTACGACCCCACCTCCGTGAGCAGCGACAGCTACTATGACTACGGCTCCGGCGGCAATGACGGCACCGAGGGTGGCGGGGAAGTGCTGCCGGAGGAGACGGAAAACGGTGAAGCCCCCGCAGCGGACGCTGAAGAGCCCGCAGAGGGCATCGACCCCGCCGAGGCCGGCGCGGTCGTAGTGGATTGACGCAGGAGGGATGCATGAGCGCTCTGATCGAGTTTGATGCGGTGTGCAAGTATTACCAGATGGGCGATACCACGGTAAAGGCTGCCGACCACATCACCATGAAAATCGAAAAAGGCGAGTTCGTGGCCATCGTGGGCCAGTCCGGTTCGGGCAAATCCACCTGCATGAACATCATCGGCTGTCTGGATGTGCCCACCTACGGCACCTACCGGCTCAACGGCCGGGATGTGGGCAAGATGAACCGCAACGAGCTGGCCGCCATCCGCAACGAGATGCTGGGCTTTATCTTCCAGCAATACAATCTGCTGCCCAAGCTGAACCTGATGGAAAACGTGGAGGTGCCGCTGGTGTATGCGGGCATCTCCCGCGCCGACCGTCACATCCGCGCCCGGGAGGTGCTGGAGCAGGTGGGGCTTGGCGACAAGCTGAAAAACCGCCCCAACCAGCTTTCCGGCGGTCAGCAGCAGCGTGTGTCCATTGCGCGGGCACTGGTGCGCAACCCGCCGGTCATTCTGGCGGACGAGCCCACCGGCGCGCTGGACTCCCATACCGGCCGCGAGGTGCTGGGGCTTTTGCAGCAGCTGCACAAGCAGGGACATACCGTAGTGCTGATCACTCACGACAACTCCATTGCCGTGCAGGCCGACCGCATCATCCGGCTGGAGGACGGTCAGGTGGTGTATGACGGCGACTCCCACGCACCGGAGGCCATGGTGCAGCCCACTCTGCTGCCCGAAACGCCGGAAAAGGAGGAACAGGCATGATCTTTGAAACCTTCCGGCAGGCCATCCAGAACGTGTGGAGCAACAAGCTGCGCACCTTTCTGACCATGCTGGGCATCATCATCGGCGTGATGGCGGTCATCGTCATCGTGGGTCTGGGCAACGGCATGACCAAAAGTATGCGGGACAGCTTTTCCGCATTGGGCACCAACACCCTCAGCATTCAGGTGTGGGGCTACGGCTCCCGCAGCGTGTCGGTGGAGGAGATGTACGATATCTGCCAGCGCCATTCCGACCTGATCAAGGCGGTGTCGCCGCAGGTCAGCCTCAGCGGCAAAGCCAGCGGTACGCTGAAGATCGGCACCACCAGCTACCGCTGGTCCAACATGAGCGGTGTGGACGAAAGCTTTACCGAAATGAAGAACTATCAGCTTGCACAGGGGCGCGGCCTGCAATATATGGATATGCAGGACAACAAGCAGGTCTGCATCATTGGCGATTACCTGAACCGCGTGGCCTTTGGCGGCAACGGCGTGGGACAGACGCTTAAAATTGGTGCCAACAAGTTCCGCATCGTGGGCGTGCTGGCACCCAAGGTCAGCGACCCCACCATGCAGCAGGGCAGCGATGACGACTGCGTTTACCTGCCCTACACCACTGTGATGCGGCTTTCCAGCCAGAGCTCGGTGGACACCTATACGGCGGTGATGACCGACGAAAGCCTTGCCAACGAGGCTAAGACCACGATGGAAGAGGAGCTGATGTCGATCCTCAAGACCGAAAACGGCTACTATGTGTACAGCGCCAGCGAGTGGCTGGAGGAAATGAACAAGATGATCAACATGGTCATCGTGATACTTACCGGTATTGCCAGCATCTCACTGCTGGTGGGCGGCATCGGCATTATGAACATCATGCTGGTGTCGGTGACCGAGCGCACCCGCGAGATCGGCATCCGCAAGGCGCTGGGCGCAAAGGAGCGCACCATTCTGGCGCAGTTCGTGGTGGAAGCAGCCACCACCTCCGCGCTGGGCGGCGTTTTAGGCATTGCGCTGGGCTATGCGGTGTCCATGGCGGCCAACAAGGTGCTGCCCATGTTCATGACCGATACCACCGTTACGGTAAGCCCCTCCTTCAACTCCATTGTGGTGGCCTTTGGCATCTCGGTGGGCATCGGCGTGCTGTTCGGCTATCTGCCGGCACGGCGCGCAGCCCGGCTGAACCCCATTGAAGCATTGCGCTACGATTGAGCGCGGCGGCGTGATAAACAAAGAACAAGAGGTACGACCAATGAAAAAACGGATTCTCGCATTTCTGCTGGCGGTCAGCATTGCGGTGTCGGTGCTGGTGCTGCCGGTCTCGGCGGCCAGCATCAACAACACGGCCCTGCAGACGGCTATTACTCTGGGCGCTGTGCCCACCGGTCAGGAGCTGGGCGCCAACATTACCCGCGGCGCCTTTGCCAAAATGCTGGTGTCCTTTTCCACCTACCGGGAGAGTGTAAGCGCACAGGGCACGGTGGGCACCTTGTACCGGGATGTGCCCGGCACCTCCCAGTGGGCACCCTACATCCGCATTGCAGTGCAGCAGGGCTGGATGAACGGCTACACCGACGGCTCCTTCCGCCCGGACAACACCGTCACGCTGGAGGAAGCCTGTGCGGCGGTGCTGAAGCTGCTGAGCTATAAGACCACCGACCTGACCGGCTCCTTTCCGCAGGCACAGCTGAACAAGGCACAGCAGATCGGTCTGCGGGATCAGCTGACCTGTACGCAGGGACAGGCCATGACCTACGAGCAGTGCACCCTGCTGCTGTATAACGCCCTGCGCGCCAACACCGCCAGCGGCAGCGCCTACGGCAGCTCGCTGGGCTTTACGGTGTCCAACGGTCAGGTGGACACCTCCTCGGTGCTGCTCAAGAGCCGCAAGGGCCCCTTTGTGGCAGAGGAGGACACTCAGCTGCCCTTTACGCCGTTGAGTGTGTACCGCAACGATAAGGCCTCTGCCTCGGCAGAGCTGAACAAGTACGACGTGTACTATTACAGCGAGAGCCTGCAGACGGTGTGGATCTACACCCGCCGCGCCGCAGGCCGCATCACGGCGGTATCACCCAGCGCCAGCGCGCCCACCGCGCTGACCGTGGCAGGCAGCACCTACACACTGGGCAGCTCTGCCGTGGCGTCCAAGATCTCCTCCCTGAACGGCGGCGGCGTGGGCGAGGTAGTCACCCTGCTGCTGGGCATGGACAATGAAGTGGCCGATGTGATCACCGGCGAGGAGGCCGACAGCGTGTTCTACGGCGTGGTGCAGACCGCCACCCGCAGCCTTGTGGAGGATAACGGCGCCGATGTGCTGCAAAAGCTCTCGGTGATGTGCACCGATGGCATCCTCCGCACTGTGAATATCGACAAAAGCCTGAACTACCCCACCGGCTGGCTGGTGGAGATCAGCGTGACCCCCGAGGGGGAACAGGTGACCACCATCGCGTCCAAATCAGTCAGCGGCACCATCAACGACACCGCCACCGCGCTGGGAGACTATGCTCTGGCCGATGACGTACAAATTCTGGATACGACATCGGAGGGGTTGGCTGGGACGGTTCGTCCCGGCCGAATAGCGGGGACAGAGCTGAATGCCCTGACGGTGCGCTACTATACGCTGAATGAACAGGGACAGATCGACCGCCTGATTTTGAATGATGTCACCGGCGATCTGTGGAAGTACGGCGTGCTGGACGATGTGAAGAATCTGGCTGTCAATGCAGGCTCCATTCTGGGCACCCTGACCGGCAGCGGCTCCTCCGGCTCGGGGGACAGCTCCTCCGGGGACAGCTCTTCCGGCTCCGGCAGCGGCTCCACCGGGGATAGTTCCTCCGGGTCCGGCTCTACCGGCGGCACCACCAACACCACGACCGTGGTGGAGGATCTGCGCAATGTGCTGGTGCCCACCACCAGCGAGATCCTATGGGGCGTGATCGACGGCTCGCTGCTGAGCACGGTCTGGAACCGCATCACCAGCAGCTCCGGCTCGCTGCTGAGCATCGGGCTCAAGCAGCTGGCCAACATCACCGGCCAGCCCATGAGCACCATCCTCAACTTTGTGGGCGGTGGCGCTACTTACATCTGCTACGTCAATGGCAGTCAGGCCAGCTTTTCCACCTCCATCAAGTATCCGGTGCTGGCGGGAGGTCTGGCAGTGCGGCAGAATGTGAACGGTACGGTAAAGGCCATGATCCAGCTGATGCCCATGAAGATCGATCAGGTGGGTGCAGCCTCGGTGATGAGCAACGGCACCCGCTACGAGACGGCTGACGATATGCAGGTGTACCTGTGGTATAAAGGCCAATATTACGCCACTAAGCTTTCCGAGGTGAACTCCGAGGATTACCATTTGACCGGCTGGTACGATAACTTTGGCTGCGCAGCAGGCAAGCGCGTGCGTGTGATCGTGGCAGTCAAAAAGGACTGATGGACTACTATGACCCCCGGCGCAGGGCGCTGCGGGCGGTACGGCAGCTGCTCTACCCGCGCGAGTGCCCCTTCTGCGGCCGGGTGCTGGGGGATGTACGGGATTGCCCGGACTGCGCAGAGCAGCTGGAAACGCTGCGCCGCAAACCGGGCATCCGGCTGGACCCGGCACAGCACTACATTGGCAATCTGGCCGGTGCTGCCGCGCCCTACCGCTACAGCGGCTGTGTGCGGCGCGGCATCCTGAACGCGAAATATCAGGGCAAGCCGTGGCGGGCTGTGGAGATGGGCAACCGTCTGGTGCAGCTGGCCTTTGGCGGGGAACTGACCGTGCAGTATGGCGAGCTGCTCCCGCAGCCGGTGCCGTGGGCAGCCATCGGGTATGATTTGATCGTGCCTGTACCGGCCTCCGGTACAAAGCGCGGCTATAATGTACCAGAGCTGATGGCGCTGCCGCTTGCTAAGGCCATGGAGGTGCCGCTGGCACCGCAGGCATTGGAGCGTGCCCGGGCAAAACGGCATCAGGCCGGTCTGCCGCTGGAGCAGCGCATGGCCAACGTAGCAGGCGCATTCCGGGCAGCACAGCCGCAGCAGGTGGAGGGTAAGCGCATCCTTCTGGTGGATGATGTCATCACCACCGGCACAACGGCTGCCGCCTGCGCACAGGCGCTGCTCCATGCCGGGGCAGACAGCGTGTTCGCGCTGGCCTTTGCCACAGTGGAGCTTGGCGCACCGCCGGACGACACCACCCCCATCTGCGAGGATGACGAGGAAGATGTGTATAGCGATTTCTAAAAATAACGCTCCTTCGCGCATCTATCCGACGGGCATAAAACAGGACAGCGAAATGTAAAAACTGCATCAGAAATTTGGAAAAAGCGCTTGACAAAACGGGCAAAGTCGGGTATACTAATCAAGCTGTGAGCGACAAACGCAGACAGATATCCGGGTGTAGCGCAGTTTTGGTAGCGCGCTTGAATGGGGTTCAAGAGGCCGTGAGTTCGATTCTCGCCACTCGGACCATAAATCCAACGATTTCACGTTAGAAATCGTTGGATTTTTTTGTTTGTGGGCTGACCTCATTTGGTTTTGACCACAATTTTGACCACAATGCCAAAGATTTTATCTGGTCTAATTAGTGCCGTTCTGTCTAACTTTTAGGCCGAAAAAGCCTCATTAAAAAGCTGAATCGCGTTCTGCCGAATGGATTCCTGAACATGGAGATAATGCTCAGTCATCTCGGTGTCGGCATGGCCTACGATGCTCTGGATGGTCTGAATATCCACGCCCAACGCCTGCATCTGCGACACATAGGTGTGGCGGCAGCTGTGCGGCGTGAGCAAGCGGACATCGCCCGCTTCTTCCAGAGATTTGCGGAATACATCCCGGAAATGGGTGGGGTTGCAGGGCAAGCCGGTCTTGGGGCTTTCCCAGATGAACTGGTCGGTGGTATCCCG
>CAKTCY010000064.1 GCA_934540955.1 uncultured Faecalibacterium sp. | reverse complement strand
AGCTTTTTCAGTCTGCTGTTAGTATACCATAATCAAAAGCACATTTCTATGCAAAAAGAAAAGTCTTTGAGAGGACGAACCCTCTCCGTCATCGCTGCGCGATGCCACCTCCCCCGAAAGGGGGAGGTTTTGCTCTACTTATCGGCAGATGGCGAAAAGCTCCCCCTTCGGGGGAGCTGGCACGGCGTAAGCCGTGACTGAGAGGGTTAAACTTCCCTCCCCGAGGGAGCTGGCAAAACCGTCAGGTTTTGACTGAGGGAGTAAAATTTTCCCTCCCCTGCAATGATTCCCCCGGCTCAACCGTATGCAGTATGGAAAAAAGTGTCGGAATTCTGTCCGGCGGCAGAAGGGAGGAAGGCAGACGGAATGCCGGTTTTGGGGCGGAAAGGCTGTGCGTTTTGCAGATTTTGACAGAACTTTCGCAAAAGATTCGCCGCCCTGCTATTGAAAGCACACGCCTTGCGTGTATAATAGGAATGTTAGGAACCCATTGTCCCCAAAGAGGGAGAAGCTGCTGCGCTGGGCGGTGTGGCAGAGAAACGGTAGGATAAGATGGAAAAATTCAGTGTCAAAAAACCATTTACGGTGCTGGTTGCAGTCATCATGGTGCTGATGCTCGGCTTTGTGTCGATCACCAAGATGAAGACCAACCTGCTGCCGAACGTCAGCACACCGTATCTGATGGTGGTCACCGTGTATCCCGGTGCCAGCCCGGAGCGTGTGGAGACCGAGGTCTCGGACGTGCTGCAAAATGCGCTTACGGTGCCCGGTGTTTCAAAGATCACCGCCACCTCGGCCGAAAACTACAGCCTGCTGCTGATGGAGTTCGTGGATGACACGGATATGGACAGCGCACTGGTGCAGGTGTCCAACAAGCTGGATCAGGCCAAGAGCGACCTGCCGGAAACGGCGCTGACTCCCTCTATCGTGCAGTACAGCATGAACATGAACGCCTTTATGACCGTGGCTGTCAGCCGCGAGGGCAGCTCGGTGTACGACCTTTCTGATTTTATCAAGAACACCATGACCCCCTACGTCCAGCGCAAGGGCGGCGTGTCCAGCGTGTCTGCCAGCGGCCTTGTGGAGCAGCTGGTGCAGGTGCAGCTGAATCAGGCAAAGGTGGATGCCATCAACGAAAGGCTGATGGAGCTTATCGACACCCAGCTGGAGGTGGCGCACGCCCAGCTGGAGGAGGCCGAGGCCAAGATCGAGGCCGGCCGCGCAGAATACGATAAGCAGTTTAAAAACTTCGGCAACACCGTGTCCAACTCTGTCATGGGCACCTTGTCCTCTGAGGTCGGGAATGCCGTAGAGGTGGTGCGCAAGCAGGCCGAGGCGCTGCTGCAAAGCGTCAACAACCTGATTGCCGTGGTCAAGGAGCCCGAGGTGCAGCAAGCTCTCGTCGAGGTGCAGGCCGGCTTGCAGCGTGTGCTGGATAAGTTCAACAACACCGGTATGCGGGATATCGACTCCCTGATCGAGATCGTGTCCGAGCTGCGCAGCATCACCGATAAGCTTTCCAGTGCTTTGCAGACCCTGCAGCACCGCATCAACACCGAGACCGGCACGCAGGGCGAGGGCGCTGCAGATCTGGCGGACGAGCTGCAGCTGCAGGACAGCCTGAACGTCATCTATAATACGCTGGATGACACCATCAAGGCTATGGACAACGTGCCCGGCATGATGGGCGAGTTCTCCAAGGCACTGGGCAGCTTTACCCAGCAGCAGCTGGCTGCCTATATGCAGTTTACCGAGGCACGCGAGATGCTGAACGAGTACGAAAAGCAGCTCAGCGAGGCCAAGACCCAGTACGAGGCCGCCAAGGAAAAGGCGCTTGCCAGCGCCGATGTGGCTAAGCAATTGGATATCAATACCCTTTCCACCCTGATCTACGCCCAGAACTTCTCCATGCCCGCCGGTTACGTCAAGGATAAGGACGGCAGTTCGTGGCTGCTGAAGGTGGGCGAGGAATACGACAGCGTGGAGGATATCCGCGGTGCACTGCTGCTCCATGTGGAGGGCTACGGCGACGTGCGCCTTTCCGACGTGGCAGACGTGGAGGTCATCGACAACGCCGCCGACAGCTATACCCGCCTGAACGGCGAGCAGGCCTCGGTGCTGAAGATCTACAAGGATGACAGCTCCAGCGCAGGTGAGGTATCTGCCAACTGTCTGGATGCCTTCAAGGAGCTGGAGGCCCAGTACGAGGGTCTGCACATTGTGGTGCTGTCCAATCAGGGCAACTACATCAGCATCCTCATCAAGAGCATCCTCACCAGTATGCTGGTGGGTGCCGCACTGGCCATCATCGTGCTGGCCATCTTCCTGAAGGACGTCAAGCCCACGCTGGTGGTCGGCGTCAGTATCCCCCTGTCGGTGCTGTTTGCCGTGGTGCTGATGTACTTTACCGGGCTGGACCTGAACGTCATGACGCTGGCCGGCCTTTCGCTGGGCATCGGTATGCTGGTGGATAACTCTGTCGTTGTCATCGAGAACGTCTACCGTCTGCGCGGCCGCGGCGTGCCCGCCGCCCGCGCTGCGGTGCAGGGCGCGCGTCAGGTGGGTATGTCTGTTGTGGCCTCTACCCTTACCTCGGTGTGCGTGTTCCTGCCGGCGGTGTTCTCTGCCAGCATGATCCGCAGCCTGATGGGCCCCATGTCCCTGTGCATCGGCTACTGCCTGATGGCCTCCCTCATCGTGGCACTTACCGTGGTGCCTGCCGCCTCGGCTACCGTGCTGAAGAATGCCCAGCCCAAAAAGCTGGCGTGGTTCGATAAAATTCAGGACGCCTACGGCCGCAGTCTGGAAAAGGCGCTGGAAAAGCGCTTTGTGCCGCTGGCTGCCGCCGTGCTGCTGCTGGTGTTCTGCGGCTGGCGGGTGTTCTCCATGGGCATCGAGCTGCTGCCCACCAGCACCAGCAACGAGGCCATGATCACCCTTTCCACCACCGACACCCTCTCGCAGCAGGAATCCTATGATGTAGCCGGTAAGGTGGTACAGGCCGTGATGACCGTGGACGGCGTGGAGGAGGTAGGCATTACCCCCGACAACACCGTGGCGGGCATGGATATTTCCAACCTTGGCCTGCCCTCCACCATCACCGACCTGCTGAACGCCGCCAACGGCTACGGCAGATACAAGATCAACGTCAAGCTCAACGAGGAGTTCTCCTCCTCCAAGATCGATGCCGCCTGCAAGGCCATGGAGGAAGCCGTGGCCGGTGTTGCGGACTGCACCGCCACCGTCCAGCAGTACGGCATGACCGACGACCTGACCAGCCAGCTGGTCACCGGCCTGACCATCAAGGTCTACGGCACTGATGCCGAGACCCTGACCGCCCTGTCCGAGAAGGTCGTGGACATCGTGAACAGCACTGAGGGCTTCCAGAACGCCACCAACGGTCTGGGCGCAGGTGATTCCACCATTATTTTGCAGGTGGACCGCGACAAGGTGCGCGCCTACGGCCTGACCGTTGCGCAGGTGTACCAGCAGATCGCGGCAAAGCTGACCACTACCACCACGGCGCAGACCCCCGTTACTGTGGACGGCACCACCATGGATGTGCAGATCAGCAACAATCTGGACCCGCTGACCAAGGAAAACATGATGGATATGACCTTTGAGACCACCGTCATGTCTGCGGACGGCACCACCGCCACCGGCACCTGCACGCTGGCAGATATCGCCAGCTGGACCACCGGCACCACACCGGACTCCATCACCAGCGAGAACCGGAACCAGTACGTTACCGTTACCGCCGAGACTGCCCCGGGCTACAATACCACGGTGCAGGCGCGTGCAGTGAAAAAGGCGCTGGATGCCTTCGCCCTTACCGACGAGATGCCGGAGGGCTGCTCCTTCTCCATGGGCGGCGAGAGCGACAGCGTGAACTATATGGCCGATGAGATGATCCAGTGGATGGCACTGGCCCTGCCCTTTGTGTACCTTGTCATGGTGGCACAGTTCCAGAGCCTGCTGTCCCCCTTCATCGTGCTGTTCACCGTGCCGCTGGCCTTTACCGGCGGTCTGCTGGGCCTGCTGCTCACCGGCCAGCAGCTGACCATGATCTCCATGATGGGCTTCATCGTGCTGATGGGTACGGTCGTCAACAACGGCATCGTGTTCGTGGACTACGCCAACCAGCTGCGCATCGGCGGCATGGAGCGCCGCGCCGCGCTGGTGGCCACCGGCAAGACCCGTATGCGCCCCATCCTGATGACCACCCTGACCACCGTGCTGGCCATGCTGCAAATGGTGTTCAGCAACGATATGGCAAGCCAGCTGATGAGCGGCATGGCCATCGTCATCATCTGCGGCCTGAGCTACGCCACCCTGATGACCCTGTATATCGTGCCCATCCTGTACGATATCCTGTTCAAGAAGCCGCCGCTCAACGTGGACGTCGGCAGCGATGAGGACTTGGACGACATCCCGGACGATGCCGCCGAGTTCATTGCCGCCCAGTCCTCTGCGGCACAGCCTCAGCCGGAGGCATAAGGCGTACCAGCCTGTATCACCCAAGCGCCCCGCACTTCCACCGGAAGTGCGGGGCGCTTTTTGGTGTTGTAGTCACTTTCGATGATTCCAACAAAAAATCGCCGTAAAAATTGGAGGGTAATTCTAAAATGAATCCAACACAAAACCGGAAAACTGTGATATAATCATAAATACAGACAAGATGCAAAGGGGGCAGTCTGCCCCCTTTTGCATTTCCGAAAAAAGCTTTAGGAGGCGAGGCCCAATGGCACAGATCCGTTCCAAGCCCTTCGGTGTGACCAAAGAGGGCGCTAATGTTACCGAGTACATCCTCTCGAACCCCGGTGGAATGTCCGTCAGTGTGTTGGATTACGGCTGCGTGATCAAAAATATTATCGTTCCTGCCAAAAATGGCCCGGTAGATGTGGTGCTGGGTCACGACACCATGGCAGATTACGAAAACGACTTCACCTCGTCCGGCAGCACCTGCTGCGGTGCTTTTGTGGGGCGCTACGCCAACCGCATCGAGAACGCCGTCTTTACCTTGGGCGGCAAGACCTATCAGCTGGAAAAAAACTGCGGCGAGCACCATCTGCACGGCTGCTTTTCCCGGAAGATCTATGAGGTGAAATACTTCGGCGATACCCTGCTGATGGAGGCCGTAAGCCCCGACGGCGAGGACGGCTTTCCCGGCACGCTGAAGATCGCGGTGCGCTATACCCTCACCGATGATAACACCTTCCGCATGGACTACCGTGTGTCCTCGGACGCCGACACCCTTGTAAATCTGACCAACCACAGCTACTTCAATCTGGATGGCGGCGGCGATGTGCTGAACCAGAAGCTGCGCATCTACGCCTCCCGCTATCTGGAGGGCAACAATACCACCTGCCCCACCGGCAACATCCTGCCCGTGGCGAACACCCCCATGGACTTTACCGCCGGCAAGACCATCGGCAAGGAGATCGACACCGGCTTCTCCCAGACCACCATGGTGGGCGGCGGCTACGACCACTGCTATGTCATCGACCGCGCCCGCGGCTCCAGCCAGAGCATCTGCGCATGGGCTACCAGCGATAAGACCGGCATCAGCATGAAGCTGTACACCACCCAGCCGGGCATCCAGCTGTACACCGGAAACTTTTTGCAGGACTGCCCTGCTCCGGGCAAGGGCGGCGAGCCTCTGCGCAAGTACGGCGGCTTTGCTCTGGAGACCCAGCACTATCCCTGCAGCCCCTCTCACCCGGAGTTCCCCTCCACGGTGCTGCGGGCGGGCAAGGTGTTCCGCGCCACCACCACCCTGCGGTTCTTTACCGGTAAGCAGTGCGGAAAGCTTTAAAAAATGATACACCACAAAAAACGTCTGCCTCGGCAGACGTTTTTTGCGTGGCAGGAGAATTCCATTTCTATGTTTTGCACAAACGGCGCATTCTCTCCATGTGAAAAGTGCGAAAAATCTCTGTCAATCAAAAGTGTAATGCGCGAAGATGCAACAAAAATATATCTGAATAAAGAAAGCGCCCCTTGCAGTCGGCGGCAAAAAGCGGTATGCTTTAAGCAGACCGGGCAGCGCCCGGCGCAAAGAGATAAAAGTGATAATACGATATGAGAGAGGTACTCGGCTATGGCAATTTTGGTTTCCGGCGGTGCCGGCTACATCGGCAGCCACACCTGCATCGAGCTGTTGAACGCTGGCTACGATATCGTGGTGGCAGATAACTATTATAATGCTTCTCCTGTGGTTCTGGACCGGGTCAAGCAGATCACCGGCAAGGACTTCCGCTTCTATAATGCAGATATGACCCGTCACGAGGACGTGGAGAAGATCTTCTCCGAGTGCCCGGACATCACCGCAGTCATCCAGTTTGCAGCCTACAAGGCTGTGGGCGAGAGTGTGTCCAAGCCCATCGAGTACTACTATAATAACCTCAACTGCACGCTGGTCATTCTGGACGTGATGCGCCATCATGACTGCCATAACTTCGTGTTCAGCTCCTCCGCTACCGTCTACGGCGACCCCGCCACCGTGCCCATCACCGAGGACTTCCCCGTGGGCGCTACCACCAACCCCTACGGCACCACCAAGGCCTTCACCGAGCGCATCCTGCAGGACGTCTGCAAGGCAGATCCCAGCCTGAATGTGGCGCTGCTGCGCTACTTCAACCCCATCGGTGCCCACAAGAGCGGCCTGATCGGCGAGGACCCCAACGGCATCCCCAATAACCTGATGCCCTACATCGCCAAGGTGGCTGTGGGCAAGCTGGAAAAGGTGCACGTCTTTGGCAACGACTACCCCACCCCGGACGGCACCGGTGTGCGTGACTACATCCACGTTGTGGATCTGGCCCGGGGCCATGTGTGCGCCATCCGCAAGCTGGAGACCGGCTGCGGCCTCTTCATCTGCAATCTGGGCACCGGCAAGGGTTACAGCGTGCTGGATGTCATCCACGCCTTCTCCAAGGCCTGCGGCAAGGAGATCCCCTACGTCATCGAGGATCGCCGCCCCGGCGATATCGCGGAGTGCTACGCAGACCCCACCAAGGCCAAGAACGAGCTTGGCTGGGTGGCTGAGTACGGCATCGAGGAGATGTGCGCCGACAGCTGGAACTGGCAGAAGAACAACCCCGACGGCTACCACACCGTGAAGTAATAATGATTTGAACCGGAGCACCGCATCCTCTCGCCCGAGAGTGTGCGGTGCTTTTTTGCGCAAACTCCACTCGTGAAAAAGCGTTTGGAGCGCTCCGCAGAGCGCGACAAACGCAAAATAAAAATAATCTTTCCGCTGAATATGCCCAGAGTGTAACGGAGGGCATTTTGAATCGTCCCACCCGGAAATCTGCAAGCAACTCCCCCATATTCTCTATTGACATCCGCTATTAGTTAGTCTATACTACATTTGTTAACACAGACTAACACATAAAAATGGTACATATAAAGAAGGCAGACGGATATGACGTTAAAAGAGTTACAGATCGGCAAAAGCGCCATAGTGGATGCAGTGGGCGGTGCAGGCGCACTGCGGCAGCATTTTCTGGATATGGGTCTGATCCCCGGGGCAGAGGTCACGCTGGTAAAGCTGGCACCCATGGGCGACCCCATGGAGCTGCGCATCCACGGCTATGAGCTGACCCTGCGTCTGGACGACGCGGCACAGATCACCGTGACCCCCACCGAAAAGACCCCGGCGGTGCACGCCCCGGTGGACGGAAAAATGGTGGAGCACCCGGGTCTTGGCGAGGGCGGCAAGTACCACACCAAGGAGGGGGAGCATCCCCTGCCGGAGGATAAGACCCTGACCTTTGCACTGGCGGGCAACCAGAACTGCGGCAAGACCACCCTGTTCAACCAGCTCACCGGCTCCAACCAGCACGTGGGCAACTTTCCGGGCGTGACGGTGGACCGCAAGAGCGGTGCCATCAAGGGTCACCCGGAGACCGAGGTCACCGACCTGCCGGGCATCTACTCCATGTCCCCCTATTCCAGCGAGGAGATCGTCACCCGGCAGTTCATCATCGGCGAAAAGCCCACCGGCATCATCAATATCGTGGATGCCACCAACATCGAGCGCAACCTCTACCTGACCATGCAGCTGATGGAGCTGGACATCCCCATGGTGCTGGCGCTGAACATGATGGACGAAATGCGCGGCAACGGCGGCACGGTACGCATCAACAAGATGGAGGCTATGCTGGGCATCCCGGTCATCCCCATTTCCGCCGCCAAGAACGAGGGCGTGGACGAACTGGTAGACCACGCCGTCCATGTGGCAAAGTATCAGGAGCGCCCCGGGCGCATGGATTTTTGCAGCGAGGACGACCACGGCGGCGCGGTGCACCGCTGCATCCACGGCATCCAGCACCTCATCGAGGATCACGCCAAGGCGGCGGGCATCCCGGTGCGGTTCGCCGCCACCAAGCTGGTGGAGGGCGACCCCCGCATTGAGGAAGCGTTGAAGCTGGACCAGAACGAAAAAGAAATGATCGAGCACATCATCGTGCAGATGGAGCAGGAGCGCGGGCTGGACCGCGCCGCCGCCATTGCGGATATGCGCTTCTCCTTTATTCAGGAGCTGGTGGCGCAGACGGTGGTCAAGCCCCACGAAAGCAAGGAGCAGCTGCGCTCCAACCGCATTGATAAGTTCCTTACCGGCAAGTACACCGCCATCCCGGCGTTTATCGCCATCATGGGTCTGGTGTTCTTCCTTACCTTCAATGTCATCGGCCTGTTCTTCCAGAACCTCATGGAGATGGGCATCGACGCCCTGACCGGCGTTGTGGACACCGCCCTGACCAGCTGGAACGTCAACGCGGCGGTGCACTCGCTGGTCATCGACGGCATCTTTACCGGCGTGGGCAGCGTGCTGAGCTTTCTGCCCATCATCGTGGTGCTGTTCTTCTTCCTCTCCATGCTGGAGGATACCGGTTACATGGCCCGTGTGGCCTTTGTGATGGATAAGCTGCTGCGCCGCATCGGCCTTTCCGGCCGCAGCATCGTGCCCATGCTCATCGGCTTTGGCTGCACGGTGCCCGGCGTCATGGCAAGCCGCACCCTGCCCTCGGAGCGCGACCGCAAAATGACCATCCTGCTCACCCCGTTCATGAGCTGCTCGGCAAAGCTGCCCATCTACAGCCTGTTTGCGGCGGCGTTCTTCCCGCAGTATGCGGGCCTTGTGATGGTGCTGCTGTACTTTACCGGCATCGTGGTGGGCGTGCTGGCGGCACTGCTGCTCAAGAGCACCGTGTTCAAGGGCGAGGCCGTGCCCTTTGTCATGGAGCTGCCCAACTACCGCCTGCCCGGCCTGAAAAACGTGGCGCAGCTGCTGTGGGAAAAGGCACGGGACTTCTTGCAGAAGGCTTTTACGGTCATCTTTGCCGCCACTATCGTCATCTGGTTCCTGCAGAACTTTGACTTGCAGCTGTCGCTGACCGCCGACCCGCAGGCCAGCATTCTGGCACGCATCGCGGGCGATATCGCCCCGCTGTTTGCCCCGCTGGGCTTTGCGGACTGGCGCATCTCCACCGCCCTCATCACCGGCTTTATGGCCAAGGAGAGCGTGGTGTCCTCGCTGCTCATCCTCTTCGGCTCCACCGCAGCCCTGACCGCAGCCCTCACCCCGGCACAGGCCGCACCGCTGCTGGTGTTCTGCCTGCTGTACACCCCCTGCATCGCGGCAGTGGCCTCGGTCAAGCGGGAGCTTGGCGGCAAGTGGGCCACCATCATGGTGGTCAACCAGTGCGCCGTGGCATGGCTGTGTGCCCTGCTGGTGCGTCTGGTCGCCGTGGCGGTGTTCTGAACGCAATCATCATATTGAAAAAGAGAACCGGCGCGTCCGCAGGACGTGCCGGTTCTCTTTTTCTCTTGACATCTCCCTTCATCTGCACTATAATACTTCAAAAATGAACTATCTATATAAGAACAAAAGGAGCGCCCCATGAACCCTACCATAGAGATCAGCTTCAAGACCGCGCAGGCCTACAATGCCATGTGCAAACCGCTGTGTCAGGAACTCAAGCTGCCTCAGACCGCCTTTGATATCCTGATGTTTTTAGCCAATAACCCGGACTGCACCACCGCCCGGGATATCGTGGAAATCCGCAAGATCAAGGCCAATCTCGTTTCGGTAAACGTGGACCGTCTGGTGCAGGAGGGGTATCTGGAGCGCCGCGCCGTGGCGGGCGACCGCCGCAAGACCCAGCTGCTGTGCACCGAAAAGGCGCAGCCGGTCATCGCGCGGGGGCGTGAGGTGCAGGAGCGCTTTTTTGCCCGCCTGCTGCACAACACCGATGCCGCCACCCGGGAGGCGTTCTTCCGCACCATGGAGGTCATCGGGAAAAATCTGGACGAGATCCTGCTGCAGTTTTCATAAGGGCTTATACAGCCAATGCCGGACGGTCTGCGGACCGCCCGGCATTTGTTTTTTATCTTCCGTGAAAAAAGGACACCGGAGCGTCCGCAGACGCTCCGGTGTCCCGAAATTTAAAGGATTTTTCCGCTATTGATGCGCAAAGCAAAGCGGAGCGCATTCCAAACCGTCAGCGCTTACTTGCTCTCTACCTTTTCCTCGATGGTGGAGTGGTCGATGACCCAATCGGCAGCCTTACGGATGCCCTCGTTGCGGCGCAGGGCGGCAACGTCGGTGTTGGCCTTGATCTCCTCGACCGTCTTTTTGGCCTTTTCGGCGCGCTCAGCCAGCTGCTTGTCGATCTCCTCGTCGGTGGGCAGCAGGTTCTCCTGCTGTGCGATCTGCA
>CAKTCY010000063.1 GCA_934540955.1 uncultured Faecalibacterium sp. | reverse complement strand
CGGTCTCCGCTGCGGATGCAGAACTGATGGATGCGGCCGTCCCCTACCAGCTCGTGGCAGCGGCGCAGCACACAGGCATGGCTCAGCTTTGCGCCCAGATAGTCGTCCCGCAGGTCGGCGTGGGCATCGAAGTGGACGATGTGCAGGTCGGGGTATTTTTTCACCGCAGCCCGCACCGCGCCCAGCGTGACCAGATGCTCGCCGCCCAGCAGCAGCGGGAACTTGCCATCCTTCAAGATCTCCTCTGCCCGGGCCTCGATATCGGCCAGTGCCAGCTCGCTGGAGCCGAAGCACAGCTCCAGGTCGCCGCTGTCGAACACGTCAAAATCGGTCAGGTCGGCGTTCTGGTAGGGGCTGTAGGTCTCCAGACCATAACTCTCGTGCCGGATGGCCGCCGGGCCGAACCGTGCCCCGGGGCGGTAGCTGGTGGTAGAATCGTAAGGTGCACCGTACAGCACGATGCTGGCGGCGCGGTAGCTGCTGTCGCAGCCGATAAAGGTCTCAACGTTGGGGTGCATCAGTGTTCCTCCACTTCCCGCAGCATCTCCTCCAGAAAAGCCGGCAGGTAGAATGCTCCGATATGCAGCTTGGTGGTGTAGTAGCGGGTGCGCATATTCAGCGCCTTCCACGCTTCCGCGTCCAGATCATCGATGGGATGATATTTTTTGCTTGCAAAGCCGAACAGCCAGTAGCCCGCCGCAAAGGTGGGGATGTGTGCCTGATACACCCGGCTGATGGGGAAGGTGGATGCAATGCGCTTATGGCTGCGCTGCATGGCGCTGGCGTCCTCGGCGTAGAAGGGGCTGCCCTGCTGGTTGACCATGATGCCATCCTCCTTCAGGGCGTTGAAGCAGCTGCCGTAGAACTCGCGGGTGAACAGACCCTCGGAGGGGCCGAAGGGGTCGGAGGAGTCCACGATGATGAGGTCGTACTCCTCCTCGCAGCGGCGGATATACTTCAGGGCGTTCTCAAAGTAGATATGCACCCGGCGGTCATCCATACGGCAGGCATTGCCGGGCAGGTAGGCGCGGCAGGCCTCCACCACCTGCGGGTCCATCTCCACAAGGTCGATGCGCTCCACACGGTCGTAGCGGGTCAGCTCCCGCACCACGCCGCCGTCACCGGCGCCGATGACCAGAATATCCTTGGCCTCCTTGTGCACGGCCATGGGCACATGGACGATCATTTCATCGTAGATGAACTCGTCGCGCTCGGTCAGCATCACGTTGCCGTCCAGCGTGAGCACCCGGCCGAACTCCGGGGTCTCAAAGATATCGATGCGCTGGTAATCGCTCTGCTTGGAGTAGAGCTGCTTGTTCACCCGGATGCTGTGCTTCACATCCGGGGTGTGAAACTCTGAAAACCAAAATTCCATCTTTTTTCCCTCCTTATGCCAGAACATTCAGGTGCAAAATTTCGGGGTCCTCCGGGCCGGTCATGCTGCAGCCCTTGGCCTTGGCGTACTCGATGTAGTTCAGGATCTCCTTGGTGATGCGCTCGCCGGGTGCAAGGATAGGGATGCCCGGGGGATAGCACATGACGAACTCGCTGCACACCATGCCCTCGGTCTCCCGCAGGGGCAGGCTCTTTTTGGGGGCGTAGAAGGCCTCCTGCGGGCTGGCAGCCACCACGGGGTCGATGTATTCCTGACTCAGCAGACCCGAGCCGTCGGTGCGGTAGCGGCGCTTGATCTCGGCCAGTGCACTGACCAGACGCTCTACCTCCTGCGGACGGTCGCCGATGGACAGGTAGGCAAGGATGTTGCCGATATCGCCGAACTCGATCTGAATATCGTACTCATCGCGCAGGATGTCGTAGACCTCGATGCCGGCAAGACCGATATCCAGCGTATGGACGCTGAGCTTGGTGGTGTCGAAATCAAAGACGGAATCGCCGTTGCACAGCTCCTTGCCAAAGGCGTAGTAGCCGCCCACGGCGTTGATCTCCTCGCGGGCATACTCGGCAATATCTGCTACCTGATGGAACACCTGCCGTCCCCGCAGCGCCAGATTGCGGCGGGAGATATCCAGACTGGACATCAGCAGATAGCTGCCGGAGGTGGTCTGGGTCAGGTTGATGATCTGGCGCACATAGCCCGGGTGCACGTTGGGGCCGATGAGCAGCAGGCTGGACTGGGTCAGGCTGCCGCCGCTCTTGTGCATGGAAACGGAGGCCATATCCGCGCCCGCCGCCATGGCAGACACCGGCAGGCCGCCGCCGAAGTAGAAGTGGGTGCCGTGGGCTTCGTCCGCAAGGCAGAGCATCCCGGCGTCGTGGGCCATCTTGACGATGGCGCGCAGGTCGGAGCAGATGCCGTAGTAGGTGGGGTTGTTCACCAGCACGGCCACCGCATTGGGATGCTCCCGGATGGCCTTTTCCACCTGTTCCCGCTTCATGCCCAGCGAAATGCCAAGGCGCTTGTCCACCTCGGGGTTCACGTACACCGGCACCGCGCCGCACAGCACCAGCGCGTTCAGCACGCTGCGGTGCACATTGCGGGGCAGAATGATCTCATCGCCCCGCTTGCAGGCGGTAAGCACCATGCTCTGCACGCTGCTGGTGGTGCCGCCTACCATTAAAAAGGCGTGTGCCGCGCCAAAGGCATCGGCGGCAAGCTCCTCGGCTTCTCGGATGACCGACACCGGGTGGCAGAGGTTATCCAGCGGCTTCATGCTGTTCACGTCCACGCCCACGCACTGCTGACCCAGAAAAGCAGTCAGCTCCGGGTTGCCGCGGCCCCGCTTGTGGCCGGGCACGTCAAAGGGCACCACCCGCATCTGCCGGAACCGCTCCAGCGCCTCGTAAATGGGCGCACGGCGCTGGTCCAGCCGGGAACGCGCTTTGTTCTCGTTCATCTTTTCCTCCGTCCCTGTTCTCTTTTTGCACAACAAAAAAGCGCAGGCACTGCACAAATGTGCAGACCTGCGCTTGGAAAAGCTTTTTCCGCGCCGATAAAGCACCCAGCCGTAAGTGCCGGTGCTGCGCGTTATTTGCGATCCAAAAAGACGGGGTGATGAGAGTCTATATAGCAACTACACTTTTACTACTCTTATTGACCGTTTCACAAGTCTGCGCATAGGCTGCGCAATTTCATGGTTGTAAAGGAACCAACTTATAAAATTTGAGCTTCAAACTCAATCAATAATGGCAGCTTGCGCCGCCGGTCGGCAGTGGACCCGGCTGTCCGTATGGCCTTAGCCCCGTTTGGGCGGTCCCGAGTAAATTGCTTTGAAAAGACTCTGCAAGGCGGTGTCTCTCAAAATCAACAAAAGAATAACATGATTCGCCCCGTCTGTCAACTAAAACTTTTTGGCAGTCGCCCGCTGCGGGTGCGCAGGACGGCGCCCGCAGCGCAAAATGGAGCGTTTTGTGCAAAAAAGCAGATGCCCTTCCCGGCGCAGTATGCTATAATAAAGGTGCATTGAATGGAGAAAGAGGGTGTAGGGATGGCACTGCCAATCGCCATCGTAGAGGATCAGGCCCCGGATGCCCGGCGGCTGGAGGAGCTGCTGCAGCAGCAGCTGCCTGCAGCCGAGTGTACATGGTTTGCCTGCGGAGATGATTTCCTCCGTGCCGCAGCAGAGCCCGGCCAGTACGCCGTGGTGTTTCTGGATATCTGCATGGCGGGCACCAACGGCATCGAGACCGCCCGTCAGCTGCGGCAGACCGACCCGGAGGTGCTGATCGTATTCGTGACCTCCTCGCCGGAATATGTATGGGACGCCTTTCCGGTGCACCCCTTCGATTACCTGCTCAAGCCCTTTCAGAAGGAAAAATTCGAGCATCTGGCTGCCGAGCTGCGGCGGGCGCTGCGCTGTCAGGAGCCGGAGCTGGAGATCCGCATCGCCCGCCAGAGCATTCAGCTGCCGCTGTGTAAGGTTCTGTACGCCGTTGCCCGGAACCACTACGTCCTTATTACCACCGAGGATGGCGAGTACCGCGCCATGTGCAGCTTTGCGCAGATCGAAGAAAAGCTTACTGCGCAGGAAAACTTTATGAGCTGTAACCGGGGCGTCATCATCAATATGGATAAGGTGCTGCGGTTCGAGGAGGATCACCTCGAGATCCTGGATGGCACCCGCCTGCCGGTACGGCAAAAGGATAAAACCGCTCTGTTTGCCCGCTTTACACAATACCAGTTCCGCCATTTGCAGCAGGAACCGCATTGAGGAAAGGAGCAGTCCCCATGAAGCTTGCCCTGTTCGGCCGTTATTTTTTGGATTTTGCGCTGCTGTATCCCAGCGCGTTTCTGTGTCTGGCCTCCCTGTGGGAAAAGCTGCGCACCCCGGGGCGCACCGCCTGCATCGCCGCCGGAAGCATCACACTGCTGTGCATCGGATGCGCCGCTGTGTGCACGGTGTTCGGGCTGAACAGCAATTCTCTCCTGCCCGCCATCGTGCTGGCCACCTTCTGGCTGCTGCGCTGGCGGGTAACGCCGGAGGTGACCGTAAGCCAGACCGCGTTTCTGTTTTCCATCTCTGCCGTGATGATGGCAGTGTGCTCCCTGCTATCGACGGTGCTCAACGCCCGGGCCGAGGTCTCCAACCCACGGACTGTCTGTCTTGCCTCCACATCGCTGCTGCGACTGGGGCTGGCAGCAGTGCTTACCGCGTTGTTCTGGTTCACCGCCGTGCAGTGGAGCCGGTGGCTGCTGCGGGAGTACAGCGGCGAGGCCTTCTGGCACTCCGCATGGCCGCTGCCCGCCATCTACGCCGTTTTTCTGATGTACTGTATGCCGCTGGACCCCGCCGTGGTGCTGGTCGGGCGGCTGATGATCATCGCGGTGCTGGCGGTGTCCATCTCGCTGTTCGGCATCTTTCTGCTGCTGTACGAGATGTACCGCGTTGCCCGGGAGTTTACCCGCAATTTCCGGCTGGACCGGGAAAACCAGCTGCTGGCCATGGAATCCCGCCGGTACATGGAGCTGCAGACCTATCTGGACAACACCCGTCATCTACGGCACGACTTCCGGCAGCATCTGCACGTGATCGCCGGGCTGACCGAGACCGGGCAGCTGGAGGAGCTGAAAAGCTATCTGCACCAGTACGAAAGCGAGCTCAGCGAGCACCGCCCCACCCTGTGTGCCAACGCTGCCGTAGATGCACTGGCCGGATACTACGACCATGCGGCCGGACAGCAGGGCGTCCCTGTGGAGTGGAGGCTGGAGTTGCCCCGGCAGCTGCCCATGCCGGAGGCCGATTTGTGCACCGTTCTGGGCAATCTGTTGGAAAACGCCCTGCACGCCAGCCAAAAGCTGCCGCCGGAGCAGCGCCGGGTGCAGGTGATGGCACGGATGTTCAGCCCCGTTATGCTGGGGCTTGCGGTGGAAAACCGCTACGACGGCGTGTTGAAAAAGCAGCAGGGCATCCTGCACTCCACCAAGCACGAGGGCACCGGCATCGGGCTGGTATCTGCCGAGACGGTGGTGCACAAATACCACGGCAGCCTGCATCTGGAGACCGAGGAGCACATCTTCCGGGTGAATGTGCTGCTGAATCTGTAAAGAAAAGGACAGCCGCATCGTTTGGTGCGGCTGTCCCTTTTTCTGTTTATTCTGCGCTGTACGCGCTGCCCATGATCCACGGGTTACTTGCGGAATATTTTGCATGGTTGCGCAGGTAGGTCACCCATGCGCCGTAGCCGTTGCCGGCCGAAAGGTGCACGCCGTCCGGTGCGGCGATCATTTCCTTCAGGTTGCCCTCGCCGTCAGCCAGTGCCTCCCACAGGTCCAGATAAACGCAGCCCTTGCTGACAGCCAACTGTGCCAGCTGCTCGTTCACGCCGCGCAGCACGTCCGAGGCAAGACCCGGCTTCTTTTCCGCTGCCGCAGGCCGTACCGGCGGGATGGACTGCACATAAATAATGCAGTCCTCGCCCAGCGTCTGGCGCAGCTCGTCCAGCATCTGGCCGTAGTAGGCCAGAAAACGGTCAGAGGCGCCCAAGGTGGTCAGGGTGTTGGTGCCCAGCAGGATATACAGCTTTTTGGGCTGCGCCGCTGCCAGCACATCCAGTGCCACCTCCTGCCCGCGGGTGGGGCTCTTGACGGCAGCGCGGTTGGCGATAGCGTCCGGCCCTACACCCGTGTAGCCGCAGATGAGTGCGCCGCTCAGATTGATCTGGTAGTCCGAGAAGCCCACCGTCAGGCTGTCGCCCAGAAAGGCAGCGTCCGAAAAATAGCTCAGATCTACCTGACCGCAGGCCGGCTGCCGGATGACGCTGGCGTCGTAGGCCTTAACGGTATAGGCGCCATCAGTCTGCCGGGCAGGGCCGAAGCCTTCCAGCTGCACCGCCTGTGCCGTGCCGCTATCCCCTGCCGTGCTCTCACTGCCGGAGGCCGCCTCGCCCTGCATGGGCAGCGGTGCCAGAATGTTCTGTGCAATGCCGCCCGCACCGGTCTGGGGGCTGCTTTCCTCTTCGGCGGTTCCTTTTTCCAAGATCGCGGTCACCGCATAGGCGACCAGCAGGATGGCCACAATGACCCCCGCCAGCCGCAGCTTGCCGCTGATGCCCCCGCGCGTGCGCCGCCGGGGTGCCGAATGATACTCGTGTGAAATGCCCATATTCTCTGTCCAGCTTTCTGCATTTATCCCAACAGGCAGGTACTTCTGCCCGGTAATTTTGGAGTGCGCACCCATTTTATCATATTTTTTTTGCCTGTGCAACCAATTAGGTCTTGCATACAACAGGCAAAACGGGTACAATAGGATTGCAGCATATTTTGCACATTTTACAAAAAGCAAATACACAAGCTGCAAATATTTTTGTGTCAGTTGCAGCAGGCGGCTGTTTTGCCGTCCCGGTCTGTTGGCAGTGCAGGGCCGACAGACCACTTTACCGGACGGTGCGGAAAGCCGTCTGCCCGGCATCGATACATTTTAAATGATCTGAAGGAGGTTTCCATGACCAAGAATATCATCATTGGTCAGAGCGGCGGCCCTACCGCCGTGATCAACTCCAGCCTTGCGGGCGTATACAAAGCCGCCCGCAGTCTGGGTGCAGACAAGGTGTACGGCATGAAGTACGGCATCGAGGGTCTGCTCAAGGAGGAGCTGCTGGAGCTCAACGTCCTGCTGGATGACCGCATGAGCATCGAGCTGCTCAAGCGCACCCCGTCCAGCTATCTGGGCAGCTGCCGCTTCAAGCTGCCCGACCCGGACACCGATGCCACCCCGTTCGTCAAGCTGTTCACCCTGTTTGACAAGTACGACATCTGCGCGGTGTTCTACATCGGCGGCAACGACTCGATGGATACCATCGCAAAGCTGTCCCGCTATGGGCAGCGAGTGGGCAGCAGTGTGCGGTTCATCGGTGTGCCCAAGACCATTGACAACGACCTGTGCCTCACCGACCACACCCCCGGCTACGGCTCTGCTGCAAAGTACATTGCTACCATTCTGAAAGAGGTCATCCGCGACTCCTCGGTGTACAACATCCGCAGCGTGACGGTGGCCGAGATCATGGGCCGTCACGCAGGCTGGCTGGCCGGTGCGGCCTGTCTGGCCGGCGGCGAGGACTGCGAAGGCCCCGACCTGATCCTGCTGCCGGAGGTTCCCTTTGATCCGGACAAGTTCCTTGCCCGGGTGGACGAGCTGCAGCGGGTAAAGTCCAACGTTATCATCGCAGCCAGCGAGGGCGTAAAGACCGCAGACGGCACTTATCTGTGCGATCTGGTGTCCACCGCCGGGCAACTGGATGCCTTTGGCCACAAGGCCATCCTCAGCGGCACCAGCCGTTACCTTTCCGAGCTCATCCACGACAAGCTGCAGTGCAAGAGCCGCGCCATCGAGTTCTCCACCCTACAGCGCTGTGCCAGCCATCTGGCCAGCCGCACGGATGTGAACGAGGCCTACGCCGTAGGCGGTGCCGCCGCCGCTGCCGCCTTTGCCGGCGAGAGCGGTCGCATGATCGCCCTCAAGCGGGTCTCCAACTACCCGTACCAGTGCATCACCGAGTCTGTGGATGTGCAGCAGGTGGCAAATCTGGAAAAGAAGGTCCCGCTGGAATGGATCACGCCGGACGGGATGCAGGTGACCGAAGCCTTTGAGGAGTATGCCCGTCCGCTGATTTTGGACGAGGTGACCCCCGTTTATGTGAACGGTACCCCCCGCCACATCCGTCTGTGATCCGCCCTTCTCTTCCGCGTCTGTTTTCGTGCAACTGCACGTTTTTATAGCCGAAACAGAAAAAACAAAAAAGGAGAAATCATCATGGGAAAAAACGCAATTGTCGGTCAGTCCGGCGGCCCCACCTCTGTCATCAATGCCAGTCTGGCGGGTGTCTTTGAAAGCTGCAAGAACCGCGGCGCAGACATCGTGTACGGTATGTGCAACGGTGTTGCCGGTCTGCTGGAGGAGCGGGTGGTGGATCTTTCCACCCTGCTGACCGATGACTTGGACATCGAGCTGCTCAAGCGCACCCCGTCCAGCTTTCTGGGCAGCTGCCGCTACAAGCTGCCCGACTGGCGGGATGACGAGGCGGTGTACAAAAAGCTGTTTGCCATTCTGGAAAAGCTGAACATCGGCTACTTCTTCTACATTGGCGGCAACGACTCCATGGACACCATCGGCAAGCTGGCAGACTACGGCCAGCGCGTTGGCAGCGACATCCGCTTTATGGGCGTGCCCAAGACCATCGATAACGACCTGATGGTCACCGACCACACCCCCGGCTACGGCTCTGCCGCCAAGTACATCGGCGTTGTGATGAAGGAGATCATCCGTGACGCCACCGTGTACGGCACCAAGTACGTTACCGTGGTAGAAATCATGGGCCGCAATGCCGGCTGGCTGACCGCCGCCGCCGCACTGGCTAAGAGCGACGATTGCGAGGGCGTGGACATGATCTGCCTGCCCGAGGTTCCCTTCAACGTGGAGCGCTTTGTGGAAAAGGTGCGTGTGATGCAGGAAAAGAAGCCCAGCATCGTCATTGCCGTGTCCGAGGGCGTAAAGCTGGAGGATGGCCGCTATGTCTGCGAGCTGGCTGACGACGTGCACGCAGTGGACGCCTTCGGCCACAAGGCACTGACCGGTACCGCACGGTATCTGGCCAACGTGGTGGCACGCAATCTGGACACCAAGACCCGCTGCATCGAGCTTTCCACCCTGCAGCGCTGCGCCGGTCACCTGACCAGCCGCACCGATATCACCGAGGCCTATCAGGTGGGCGGCGCCGCCGCCAAGGCAGCCTTTGAGGGCGTTACCGGCCAGATGGTGGCACTGAAGCGTATCTCCAACAACCCCTACCAGTGCACCACCGAGCTGCATCCCATCAGCGAGGTCGCCAACCTGGAAAAGAAGGTCCCCCTGAGCTGGATGAACAACAACCACACCCAGATGACCGAGGACTTCCTGGACTACGCCCGTCCGCTGATTCAGGCCGAGCTGACCCCGCTGTACATCGCCGGTCTGCCGCACCACATCTACATGAAGAACCAGAAGTGATCTTCTCCTGACCTGTTTTTGTCAGGCTGAAAAGCCCTCCCGCCCGGACGCTGTAAAGCGTATCCGGGCGGGAGGGCTTTTGTGTTTGCTGCATATTTTTTTGCGCTCAGCCCAAATTATGGGTTGACAAACCGCGCTTTCAGTGGTAACATATACAGGCAGTCCACGCGACTGCAAAAAAGAATATGGGCGTGTTCCCGAGTGGCCAATGGGGACAGACTGTAAATCTGCTGCTTTCAGCTTCGGTGGTTCGAATCCACCCGCGCCCACCAAACAAGAAAAATCCGAACCTATTTCCGATTGGAGAAGGGTTCGGATTTTTCGTTTTCTTCGGGTTTGAGAATGAAGGCTCCCGTGGACGGCGCAAAACTCCGATACCTTGTCATAGACCGTAAGTCGATAACAAGATTTGGAGGATGCGATTATGAAGTATGATGAAAGAGCCTGCAAGTTTAACATGGACACCGGATGTGTGGAACTGCTGCTCCGGGATGGGAGAAAAATTTCCATTGACTGCACTGGGGTTGAGGATGTGCTGAATGTGACCATGGCGCAGCAGACTGAACTGGATTATCTCATCTACAATGACCCACTGGGCTATGCGGATTTGATTCTGAACGGCGACCCGGAGGAATATTTGAAGAATGTGGCCGGGAGCCATGGGTTAGAAGATTAAGGGCAAAAAAATAAGAGGTGTGCCCAACTGGACACACCTCGGCGAGATACATCTATATAAGGCAGGGCGTTTCCTTTACCGGGAGCGTCCTGCTGTTTTTATGCTGCAACAGGCAAGGCTTGTAGAGCTTCCTGCTCTTTCAGCCATTCCTCGTATTCACGCTGGCCTTCCTCGCTGTTGAAAAACTCAACCATGGAGGGATAAAAGCAACGTGCAAGGGTCTTGATCGCTTCATCCGGGTAACCGGATTTGTTTGACTTCTTCTTTTTGTTCAAATGGTATCCTCCGAAAATCAAAGTTCCATATCCTGCCCACGCTTACGGTTTTGATGCGGCACATTCATGGTGCGCTCCTGCTTGGGGGCAAGAATCTTTTCCAGAAAGCCGCGCACAAGTTCAGGCGCACGGTGGAGCGCGTCCAGATAAGGCTTCACATCGTACCACAGGTCGTGGTACTTGCTGCTCCAATGAATGGCTTCCTTCTTGGCGGTGGAAAGTTCTTCTTTCAGGCGGCGGTTCTCCACGTCCATCATATAGCCGTGGTCGGCTTGCTTTTTCAGTTTGGAAAATTCTTCTTCGGTCAGCGAGTAGTTGCCGAGGAAGGTTCGCTTGCCGATATAATCCAGATCGCGCGCATGAATAAGGGCTTCTTTCGTGAGCGTGGCCTTTTTCTGAACAGCGGCAAGTTCCTTCTCCTTTTTGGAGAGGGTCTGACAGGTTTTAGCAAGCGACTGTGCTTGTTCGTCGGCTTGGGCGGTCAGGGTGTCCAGCCGTTCCTGCTCCCGCTGGACTTTGAACTGGGTGACGGTCAGGTGTTCTTCGGTGCTGCCGCGTTCACCGCGCTCTACATCCGTGTACCCGGCGTTGCGCATATAGTTGAAGAAATCGTCTTGCAGGACGCTGTACGACTT
>CAKTCY010000062.1 GCA_934540955.1 uncultured Faecalibacterium sp. | reverse complement strand
TCCACAATGGCTTCCACAGCCTTTTCCAGACCGCGTGCGATCTGGTGCAGATCCATGCTGGGGGTGCCCAGCGGCTTATTCACGACCTGCTCCATGGCGTAAGGCACATGGATGAAGCCGCCGCGCACGCCGGGGAACTTCTTGTCGATGAGGTACAGCAGGGTGTACATCAGGTAGTTGCACACGTAGGAGCCTGCGGTGTAGGACAGGGCAGCCGGAATGCCGGCATCCTTTATCTTCTGCACCATGGCCTTCACGGGCAAGGAAGTGAAGTATGCGGTCTCGCCGTCCTCGCGGATGGTCACATCCACGGGCTGGTAACCGGTGTTATCCGGGATGCGGCCATCCATGATATTGATGCCCACCTTCTCCGGGGTGATGGCGGAACGGCCGCCTGCCTGACCGATGCAGATGACCACATCGGGCTTCGAGGCGTTCATGGCAGCTTCCAGCACTTCACCGGCGCGGCCAAACTCGGTAGGAACCTCCTGCTTGATGATCTGGGCACCGGCAATGGTGTCGGGCAGCAGCTTCACAGCTTCAAAAGCAGGGTTGACGGACTCGCCGCCAAAGGGATCAAAACCAGTAATCAGGATCTTCATAATGAATTACCTTCTTTCTCAGATATAAATGGATGGCTCCAGAACGGTCAGTTGTCCGTGATCCATGATCATGCGGTTGTCCACATAGATGTTGGGGTCATGGGTGACCAGATCGAAGTGTCCGGTAGCCTCCTGCACACCTCCAAGGGCGATGTTGCGTCCAAAACCAATGTGGAAGGTGCCGTAGGTGGACTCGTCCTCAATATAGCAGTTGCCGTCGCAGTGGGAGTGGGTGTTCAGCCCGATGCCGAACTCTGCGGCCACCACCATATCTTCAGGGTCCTTGAAGCGTTGCAGGAACTGCTTGAGCCGTCTGCCGCTCTCGTTATCCTCAATGTCCACGATCTTGCCGTGCTGCAGCTCCACCCGCACCGGGCTGGATACCACACCGATGTAGCCCATGGAACCATCCAGGATCAGGGTGCCGCTGGTCTCGGTCTCCACCGGGGCCACATACACCTCCACGCTGGAGGATGCCAGACCGTTGCCGTCGCGGCAGCAGCCGTTGAAGAAACCGGGAGTGCGCCCTTCAATGGTAAAATCCAGCTTCGTGCCAAGGTCGGTCGTCACATGGATCTTACTGGCATTCTGGTAGCAGTTCATAATGATGCTGGCCATAATGCGGCTTTTGGGCAGGCTCATGTTCAAAAAGTCGTAACTCAGCAGCGACTGGCCGTTGTTTGTGCTCAGCGGCAGCGAGAGAAACCTGTGCCGCCGCTGCACCACCCGCTTGACCGCCCGCGTAGTGATCAGCGAATATTCCGTTGCACCGATCACGGCATCGTAGGGATCAAAAGCGTCCTCGCGGTCATCAAAGTACTGGCCAACCTGTTCATGCAGATCGTCCAGCAGCAAAACCTCGGCGGTGGCACCCACCGCTTTGGCAGCTGTCTGCATGGCCTGCACTTCTGCGGCATAATTCAGGCTGGATACGATCAAAAGACGTTCTCTTGTACGGAGCCGGACCCAGTCCTTGATAATAATGTTGGCACCGTGCTGAATTGCTTGTTCCATTCAATCACTCGATCTAATTTTAAAAACTACAGGTTACAGCGGGGCAGACGATCACTTCAGCATGATCATCATAACGATCTGGACGACCAGCATAATGATCGCAACAGGCACCTGATTTTTGATAACGCCCATGGGCTTCTTCATGTCCAGCAGAGCGACAGGCACGGTGTTGAAGTTTGCAGCCATCGGGGTGCACAGGGTGCCGCAGAAGCCGCAGGTCAGGGCCAGCATACCAATAACGGTGGGGTTTGCACCGTGTGCCAGAACGAACGGATAGCCAATGCCCACGGTCATAACAGTGATGGCAGCGTAGGCGTTGCCCATGATCATGGTGAACAGCATCATGCCAATGGCGTACACCACGATACCTGCGTTCACATTGCCCTCCGGGACGATGTGGCTGACGATGTCAGAAATCACGTCGCCGACACCGGCCTTGGTGAAGATGGTGCCCAGACACGCCAGCAGCATGGGCAGCATGGACAGGGGACCGACGGTGGACAGCATACGTTCGGAATCGTTCAGGAAGGTGGAGGGCTTGTTCTCCTTGTTCATGATCATCAGCAGAATGATGGATACCAGCACGCCGATGGCTACGCCGTTCAGAGCAGACAGGCCGATGCCCAGACCGGTGATGGCGCAGATAACAGCCATCACGCCGATGCTCAGGGTAGGAGCAAAGATCTTCATGCCGATCTTCTCATAGGCAGCCTCGGTCTCAGCCTTGGTAGCAGCAGAGACGGCACCCTTCTTCACCTTCTTGAAGATGGCGGGCAGGCACATGACAACGACCAGAATACCGCTTACCAGAGCGGGCAGCCAGCGGCCCAGTGCGAGCACAACGCCCAGAACAGCCCAGAAAATAAAGGTGCCCACAGGCTCGGAGTTTTCTTTGTCCTTCAGGTTCTTCACGCCGCAGTTGATGCACAGCAGGCCGATAATGATGTAGATGACTTCCATCACCTTATTGGCGAGGGTGACATCAGCACTTGTAAAAAAGCTCATTCTTCTGTCCTCCCTTATTTGTAGTACTTCTGAACCATCTTGCGGTCCTTGAGGATGTAGAACACGATCGCAACGGTGGTAGCAATGATGCACACCGGCACTTCAATGGCAGCCAGCGGGGCCAGCTCCACTTCAATGCCCAGACCGGCCAGGGTGCTCTGCACCAGCAGTGCGCCGGAGCCGCCCACAAACAGCACCTGACCAAAGAACCAGGTCACGTTCTCCATGCCGGAAGCCATGCCCTTCAGCTCCTCAACATGGTCCTCGTTCGGTTCATAGCCCCGCGCCACAATGGCGCCTTCTGCCATAGGCATGATCACCGGGCGGACAAAGCCGGCCACGCCGCCAAAGCCCACATTGAAGGCGGCAAAGACCGCACGCATAACACCGTAAATGCCAATGACCAGACCGGAGGTCGCGCCCTTGAACTTGCCGATCAGAGCCGCAGCTGCCTCACGCAGGCCGTTGCGCTCCAGAGTGCCGGTGACCAGCATGATAATGATAAAAATTGCCATGCTGCGGTTGGCCACAAAGGTGCTGCCAAGGGTCTCCAGCAGGGTGACAGGGCCCAGACCGCCCACGATCGCAGTCACAACGGCTGCAGCCAGAATGACGAGAATGGAGTCCAGCTTCAGCGCAAAGCCGACGATGACGATGACGATGCCAAGTAATTTGAGTAGTTCCATAATTTCCTTCCTTTACAGAATATATTTTCCCGGCGAAGAACGCCGAAAATACATGGATGTGTCCGATTTATGCGTTGACGAATGCCGCCAGCAGCACCGAGAAGCCCAGCGCCGTGAGCCACAGCGGCACAAGACGGCGGAGCAGATGGGCGGAAATATCGCATTTTTCCAGCACGCCGGAAGCCTTCATGGGCACCACGGTAGTGGCTTCAGGCACAGCGGCCTCGCTGCCGTAGGGGTTCGTGGAGGTGAATTCACCCTTGCCAGTTTCGCCCGGACAGGCATACACGCCAAAATAGGAGGTAAGGATGCCACCCTTTCCGGCTGCCGCCTTGCTCACGCGCACGCGCTGCACGGTGAGTGCCTCCGCTTTGCGTTCTTCCACCAGCAGGTTCACCCGCATCATATTCACAAGGTTCAGCACCGACGAAACGGCAATGAGCACATCAAAAATCAAAACAAGAATGAGCAGTGGATGCATAAGCGCTGCCTCCAAATCAGAACGAATGCAGTGCCACTCCACTTCGGATACAGCTCTGCAGCTTTATAGGTTGTATTATTATACCATAACTGTGATAGAAAAGTAAATAAAATGCTGACATTGCGGAGAAGCTGTATACAAATGGAGCAGGGGCTGTTGCACAAGCTACAACAAAAAGACCTGAGTTATTTAGCCAAAGGGTAACAGTCCTCTCGGCGGTGTCCTTTTCCTCCGCAAAAAATCGTTCTACGTTTTTCTGTGCCCGAACCAGCTTCTGCAGCTCGTTTCGTGCCCTGCGGTAGTCCGGGTAGGCTGCTTTCTTTTTGGTCAGCAGCTCTGCAAGCTCCGTGTCCAGTTTCTTGACCCTCGGCAGCTTTTGCAGCCCGGCCTCGTCAAAGGCTGCTTTCGCCGCCTTGTGCAGGGTGATCTCCTCCCGGTGGGCTTCCAAATACTTTTTACTGTACCCTGACTTGCAGTAAGCTGCTGAGAAGCCATCCCGATAGCAGCAATGCCCTGCGCCCGTATGCGTGTCCGATCTTGACAAAAGTATAAAAAGCAAAAAGTCCCATGTCCGCACCTTGTTGATGGTGCTGAGCATGGGGCTTTTTGTGCTGGGGGATGTTGTATGAAAGAGAAATAAGAAGATGGCTGAAAAACCTCACCACGCAAGGCAAAGCCCGTGCGGATGTGCAGGGTCAAAAATCAGCACCTTGCCGTAGCCGGAGTATCCTCCGGCTGAAAGCAGGTCTACCTCGCTGATGACCTCGGAATGGCAGATCAGGACAACACACGTTTTTTCGCCGACCGTGACCCGCACGGCCTGCGCCTGTGCATCCGTAAGGGCGACCCCGGCACGCAGCTTGGAGACCGGGAGCAGCTCTGCGTGCATCGGTGCAGTGCAGGCATCCGGCATCAGGTGCAGGGCGGTGACAAACCAGTTGAAGTGCTCTGCTGTGCGCTGCACGGTCAGGGCGCTGCCCTCCAGAAGGGTGTTGTACTCGCGGGAATAGGGTGCCGGATGCAGCCGAAGCTGCGCATCGCTGCCAAGGCATTGCAGGGCGGCGCAGGCGTGCTGCCCTTTCCAGTACACGGTACCGCCCTCCAGAGACACCTTCCCTTCTCCGAAGTGGAAGCTCTGCTCAAAGGTATGCTTTCCCTCGCCAAATAGCTGGTCGAATACCAGCAAGACGTTCAGCTCCTTCAGGAATACCAGCTTGCGCATGGGCAGCAGGCCCTGCTTCAGGTAACCCAGATGTGCGCCGCTGACGTAATCGGCAGGAGCGGTAAAGCAGTGTTCTCCCTTGATTGGGATGGCAAGCGCCGAGTAGCCCCAGCTGTCCAGACAGGTGCTGAAATCAAGGTCATCCACCCGGGTGGTGTTGTGGGCAGCAGGGCTTTTCAGCTGTCGCCGCAGCGGGGTGTTGACGTAGGTATAGCGCCCGGAGTCGATCAGAACATCCTCACCGGCAATACCTGCATCCACATGGAGCAGGTCGGCGTGACCGTGACCGGACCCCAGACAGCCGCAGTGCATATGCACATAGGAGCCCTTGCCCCCGCGCAGCATACAGTTGCCGCTGTCCGGCAGCATCCTGGAGCTGTGCAGCGGCTGTGCCGAAGAAAGTAAAGCGGAATATGCGGCCTGCTGCTCCGGGCCGAGATCCCAGAGATTTTCAGCACACAGGGTGGAGATGCCCTCCGGGCAAAGTGATGCATCCTGAAACAGCAGCGCACCGGAAACCAGCAGGTCCCGTGCATCCACATCGTCGGAATCCGATTGCAGCAGCAGGCGTCCGTTGGGCTTGAGCCAGAAGCGCAGGGCGCGGCACATGGCGTGTGCCTTTTCGCTGATCCCGGCGGGCAGGGTGCGGCTGTTCTGCTTTGCTGCCCATAGCACATCCAGAACACATTGCAAAACCTCGCAATGGTACAGCGGACTTTGCTCCCAATGGCTGCCGTCCGCAAAAACAGAGCTGTGCAGGTTTTGGGCGATTCGCTCTGCGGCAAGGGTGCACCAGTCCTCCCGGTTCAGGTGCAGCCCCAAAAGATACAGCCCATGGCCCTGCAAAACGCCCCAGTTGGACAGGCGGTGAAAATCATGGAAGACATTTGCCAGATATTCGCCGTGCACGGCAAGGCAGGCATCCATCCGCTTTTGCCGCTCCGGGGTCAGGCTGCTGCTACCATGGAACAGCCGCAGCACCCGCAGCCAGTTTGCGGCACGCAGTCCGGCCTCCAGACTGCGCCAAGTGCCGGTGCTGCTCTGCTCGGTCAGGGGGACGCGGCTGATCCAGTCGTCCACCAGCGCCGCAAAGGTGTCGGCATAAACAGCGTCCCCGGTATAGAGCCATGCCTTTGCCAAATTGACGAAGCTGGTGTGGCGGTTCATGGCGTACACCCATTCCGGGTCTCCAAAGGGAACCAGCGCCCAGTCAATGGAGGAAGCCTCGGCACCAAAGGCAACGGGCGTGCATACCCGCTCCATCTCCCAGTGGTCCCGGAAGGTAAAAATATGCTGACAGATCTCGTCTGCGATCTCCAGCGTATGGGCACGGGTCTGCGGATACTGTGCGGCACAAGCCTGTGCCGCAGCGGCGGGGTTCGGGCACCAGAGTCTGCTCTCGTTCATTGCACACAGCCTCCTTTTACCAGTAGGGATCCCAATGGGTGGTCAGGCGGGTCAGCAGCTCCAGATAGAAGTAGTCGCCCAATGTGTTGCATTCGTCCACACCGCGGTCCTTCGGGATGGGGTTGTAGGGCGAATTTTTTGCATAAACGCCGTGCAGCAGCAGGCCGTTGGAAACAGCAGGGTCTGTCACAGCGCAGTGCTGCACCAGAGCGTCCGCCAGCTCCAGCGCGATCTTGTGATAATAAGCTGTTTTTTCCTCCGGCAGGAAGGGCAGCATTTCCAGAATGCCGCAGGCTGCAATGCTGCAGGATGTGGCAGACCACATCTGCATCTCACCGGGGTATCTTTCGGCGCTGTTCAAAAAGCAGTATGACCAGACGCTGGTGGAGTTTATCAACGAGCAAAAATGCCGCCGTGCCAGCGAGCTGATCCGACAGGGGCAGTACCGCATCTATGAGATCTCCTATATGCTGGGCTTTGAAAATGCTTACTATTTCACACGGGTGTTCAAGCGCTATCTGGGCATGACACCGACAGAGTATCAGAAAAAATACACGACAGAAAAAGGATGAAAAGCCATGCTGACTGAACTGCTGAGCCGTCCCTATGCGCCGCAGTGCCCCAAATTGTTTCCTGACGAATCGGAGCGGCAGGTGTGGGGTGCACCTTTCCTGTTCCGAACGCTGGCTGCGTGCAGGCAGCGAGGTACTGCACAGCCAAAATGCGCGGCCAGAGCTGCCGCTGTCCCTCTGGCTGGACTTTACCAGAACAGGCAATCGGAGCCACTACGAAGCGCCGTATTTTGTCCGCCGCCGCACACTTTGTGCGCTGACCATGGCAGAACTTATCAGCGGAACCGGCAGCCTTCTGCCAGCCGTTGCAGATGCCTGTTGGACGATCTGCGAGGAGAGCGCATGGCAGGTGCCTGCACATAATCTTTACGTCCGCGATGCACCGCCGCTCCCCTTGCCGGATCGGAAGCGTCCCATTGTAGATTTGTTTGGAGCCGAGACTGGTGCACTTATTGCGACCGTATATGGTCTGCTGGGTGAAAAACTGGATGCTTATGCCCCCGGACTATGTGCAAGGCTGAAGCAGGAGGTGGAACAGCGCATCCTTCAGCCTTACTGTACGGAGCATTTCTGGTGGATGGGCGGCAAGGGAGAGCAGTGCAACAACTGGACGCCTTGGTGTACCCAGAATGTTCTGGTCGCCGCAGCACAGCTTGTACCCGCTGCGGAACTGCCGACCTATATCGAAAGGGCTGCGGCAAGTCTGGACTGCTTTCTGGACGAGTACGGCGAGGACGGCTGCTGCAGCGAAGGCGCACAATATTACCGCCATGCCGCACTGACCATGTATGGTGCGTTGGAGCTGCTTTGTGCCATGGCACCGGGCGTATTTGATACGGTATGGCAGGAGCCGAAGATCCGCGCCATGGCAGAATATATCGTAAAAATGCACGTTGACGGCAAATATTACCTGAACTTCTCGGATTGCAGCCCGCTTGCCGGGGAGCGTGGTGTGCGGGAATATCTGTTTGGCAAGCGGGTGGGCAGTATACCGCTGATGACCCTTGCCGCAAAGGACTGGAGTGAGGCGGTGAAAAATACAGACCCGGATCGCCTGCACCACCCGGATATCAGCGAGGGCATCAACCTATACTATCATCTCCAGACGGCCCTGTATGAGGATGAGGTGCTGACGTATGCCCAGACGGCACAGCCACAAGCAGCACAAAGTGTCTGGTACCCCAGTGTGGGGATCCTTGTATCACGCAGCGGGGCTTGGGTCGCCGGGGTCAAGGCTGGCTGCAACAACGACAGCCATAACCACAATGATGTGGGCAGCGTGACCCTGTACCGGGACGGCAGACCTCTGCTGGTGGATATCGGCGTGGAGACCTACAGCAAAAAGACCTTCAGCTCCCAGCGCTATGAGATCTGGACGATGCAGTCAAGCTGGCATAACCTGCCGGAGTTTGACCCGAACGGCAAACGTTGGCAGCAGCTGCCGGGCAGCCAGTACCGTGCAGCAGAAGTGCAGGTGGGCTGCGACCTGCACACCATCTCCATGAACATCGCCCCGGCATACGGACCGGTTCCGGGGCTGACGTACTACCGCCGCACCGCGCAGCTGACGGAAAACAGCTTGCAGGTGCAGGATGTGACCGATTACCCCGGCGAGATCGCACTGACCTTGATGAGCGAGGAAAAGCCGGAAATAAATGGTGCAGTGGTGCGTGTTGGAACTCTGGCACAGATGGCTGTGAAGGGTGCCGGACGGATCACCACCGAGGAGCTCCCCATCCATGATGACCGCCTGCAGCTGGCTTGGCAGAACAGTCTTTACCGCACTCGAATCTGGTTCAAAAAGCAGATAGCTCTTTGCATCTGTGGCAGCGATGATTGCAGATACGGAGCAGATGTTTCGGTCAGCAGCAATTCATGCAACGCAGGAATCCGGTAAAATATGGTGTAGAATTTGAACACCAGCGGAATATAGGCACAAAAACAGCCCTCCCGGCCGTCATGGTCAGGAGGGCTGTTTTCAGTCGATCGTACGTTTTCTCTGTGCTATACTACCACGCTTTCCCCCCTGCAAAAAAGCTGCTGCACACAAAAGGCCTCTCCGGCAACTATCTGCGCCCCGGCTCATACAATCTAGCAACTATATACCGGGAGGGATATCGTGTGCTGCTGACCTTACTGCAATTTTTCGCCACAAAATTTCTGTTTCTGGCGCTCCATCTGGAAAGCGGCTGCTTTCCGCGTCCGCTCACAGCCCGGGAGGAGGCTGCCGCCTTCAGTGCCCTGCGCGCCGGGGATGCCGCCGCCCAGGAAAAGCTGATCCGCCACAATCTGCGGCTGGTGGCGCACATTGTAAAAAAATATTACGCCCTGCCGGGCGATCAGGAGGATCTGGTTTCCATCGGCACCATCGGGCTGATGAAAGCGGTAGACACCTTTGATGCCACCCGCAAGGCGCGGTTTTCCACCTATGCAAGCCGCTGCATTGAAAATGCTATCCTCTCCCCAGCGCACTTTCAGATGGAAAAGAGAACCCACTCATTTTGCAAAGCAGCGTAAATGCGTCAAAATGGGTTTTCTGGGCTCAGGAAAGCTGTCACCTTTTTCTACTTCAAAGGGTATCATGTGAGGTATCCTGTCTAACCCCTCTCTACATCCTGCAGGTGCCGCTTGCCGGGCCGCACACCACTTCGGAAGCACAGGCGTTCTTCCATATGTACCATTCCTACTCCGAAATCACCAATCCATCCGACCGTATGCGCTGGTGCCGCTACAGCCTTGGTCTGCTGCAGAAAGACGTTGCCGCCATGGTCGGCATGGAAGAATGGCTCTACCGGGACCTTGAAAGCGGCAATTTCCGCCGGAGTTTCTCCCCGGAGATTGCGGACAAGCTGGCTGCCTTCTATTCCATTCCAGTCAAAGACCTTCTGGATGACTACGCCCTGTTTTTCCACCGGGGTGGAGGGGCTTTTCTCCGGGAATACCGCCAGGCAAAAGGCTGGAGCCGTCAGCAACTTGCCGACCACGCCAAGGTAGGCAGGACAAGCATTCGCTGCTGGGAAACCGGACAGAAAGCCATCAGTCAAAAGTGTTTCCGGCTTCTGGCCGAAAATCTTGGGCCCGATTTTCCATCTATGCTGCGCATGTGAGGTATGGCAATTTTTCTCCGGCCAAAAGATTTTTTCATTATACCCTTGTCTGAAGGGGTATAATACGCACAAACGCAAAAGCCGTCCGCATGGCCGCCAATGATGATTTGGCAGCCTGCAGACGGCTTTCCCTATCCTATTCTCAAAAAAGCTTTTTCTGCTGCTCCAAAAGAACGGTTTCGATACGCTCTTTCAGCAAAAAGTGGAATTGTTTCGGGTAATAGCACAGATATTTATCGAGGATCGTATCGATACTTGTTTTATCAATGTTCACCTCAAGCTGCTTCCCGTAAAGAGCTTGTGCCGTATGCACTGTCTGCGTAAATCGAGATTTGAACGGAAGGCACTGTGCCTTTGTCAGATATGCTCGGCTTTCAATTTCAGGGCTGTACAGAGCAAAATCCAGTAAGAAAGAAGCCCCGCAGTCAAAAATCGGGCAGGGCTTATAACCAAATTTATCCCGAATCAGCGCAATATTGTTCAGGTGCCGGTCCTGATTCAGAAAAAGCGCATCTACCTCAAACAATGTCGTAAGATATGCGCCCATATTCTGCATTCTGGTTGCCTCTCCCATTGCATCCACAAGAAGCCGGATTCTCTCTTTTAGGCTTGTCCTGCGGTTAAATTCTTCAAGATAGTCCGTTCCAAGACTGTTCTTCAAGATTGTATTTGCAGTAACAAGACTCTCATCTTCCCTTTTGAAGTTCTCACTTACCGAAACCACTCGTTTCAAACCATGAACCTCGGCCGTATCGACCCAGTAATTTGCCACGGAGATTCCCGGCAGCTGAACTGCATTTGTAAAATTACGCAGGACTTCACTGGAAACAGCTTCTGCCAGTGCCTCAAAGCAGCCATCATCCACCTTATACCAGAGATTTTTCTCCGCATCGAACCATTTTTCCTGATTTCCGCGCGAAGTCGTCACCACGACCTTGTCATTGGTATGCAGCGTCAAATAATTTCCAGCCATTTGTGATCCTCCGCCATTCTTCCCTGCGTCTTTTCAACAAGCAGAACCGGGTCATATTCCGGAACGCCAACAGCATCCAGATAGTAATCCAAGCCCTTTCGTGTTTTCGGAATGCATCGGTCTGCCAGAAAGGCCAGGAAGTCTTCCCATGAGGGCGTTTCGTTCACACCAAACGCAGTATCCAGTATTTCGTCAACTTTGTTTTCGATGCAGATCTGCTCCGCTGTAAGATCTGCCAAAATCACGGTACACAACGTATCTCCGTCATAATACCGATATTCTTTCAGCTGATGTCCTTTCTGTTCTGCATTTCTGCGAAACACTTCCGGGTCTGTGGATGCAAGTGGCTGGATGGTGATTTTTTCACCGTCAAAAGAAAGCTCCACGCGGTCCTC
>CAKTCY010000061.1 GCA_934540955.1 uncultured Faecalibacterium sp. | reverse complement strand
TGACGGCTGCGGGAGAGGGGCTCCACCAGCGGGTGGGCGGCAAAAAAGCTCTCTGCGGCCTGTGCGCTCTTTTCGGCGGTGTCCACCGCCTTTTGCTGCTCGGTCTCGCAGGAGGTGATCTGTTTTTCGCACACGCGCAGGTCGCCGCCGGTCTGCTCCACGGCGGTGCGGGCGGCTTCCCATGCGGCTTCGCGCACCTCTTCCTCTTTATACAGCTGCTGCAGCAGGGGGTTCTCGCGGCACTCTGCCAGCTTTGCGGCCTGTGCGTCCACGGCTTCCCGGGTGGCGGTCAGGGCGGCGCGGGCGTCCCACAAAGCGGCAAGCTCCTCCAGCGTAGTGCCGCGCAAAAGGGTCTGGTACTGGCTGTAGGCGGCTTTCAGGTTCTGCTCCGCCTGTGCGGCGGCGCGCACCTCCTCGGCAAGGGCATTCATCTCCCCTGCCAGTGCCCCGGCGCGGGCGCGGCGGGCTTCCAAGCCGATATAGCGCTGCGGGGTGCGCAGACGCTCCAAGCGGAAGGGGTGGTGGCGCAGAAGGTCGCGGGTGGCGCTGTCGGGGTAGTTTTCCAGCGTGTCGGGGGTGTCGCAGCAGACGATGCGGCGCAGGATGGTGTCGGCGTACTGCGCGGCCAGCGGGTTTTCGCTGGTGACCTGTGCCGCCAGACTGTCGGCAGGGGCGGTGTCGGCGCGGCGGTTGGCCTTGCGCAGACCCGGGGTGTCCAGCAGGCTGATGGGGCCTACCTTATCCTTCAGCGCCACAAAGGCGCTTTTTGCGGCGGCGTAGTGGGCGGGCGGCACAAGGATATCAAACCGGCGGTCGCCCAGACAGGCTTCCACGCAGTCCTGCCAGCTCTCGTCCTCCACGTTCAGCAGCTCGCAGAAGATGCGGGCGTCCGGCTCCATGCCGCGGCTCTTCAGCTCGGCGTTCACGGCGTCCCGCACCCGGGTGGCGGCGTCGCCGTGGGGGTACACCCACTTGCCGCCGGACACGGCGTCCAGCTCGGCGCGCTTCTCGGTCTGCTGCCGCTGCAAGGCAGCGGTGTGCTGCCGGGCGGCAAAATAGGCTTCCTCCAGCGGCTTTTCCTGTGCGGTCAGCCAGTCGGTCAGGGCGGGCAGGGTGTCGGGGGTCAGGTCGGCCAGCTTCTGCCCGGCGGCAAAGCCGCTGCGGCGCAGCACAGCCAGCAGGTTGCCGGTCTTTTCGGCGGCTTTTTCGGCGGTGTCCGCCTTGCGGGCAGCGGCATCCAGTGCGGTCTGCCGGTGCGCCAGCTCCTCGCTGAGGGCATCCAGTGCGCGGCCCTCGCCGCTGGCACCGGCGGCGCTGTGGGCGGTCAGATAGGCGCGGCGGGCCTCCGCTTCGGCGGTCTTGGCCTCGGCGTAGCGGGTGCGCAGCGTCTCCTGCTGGCGGCGTCCGGCCTCCACCCGCTCCTGCCAGACAGCCTTTTCCCCGGCATCGGCAGCCGCCCGTGCCAGCAGGGCGGCGCCCCGGTTCACAATGGCTTCGGTCTGCTTTTCGGTGGCTTCGCGGCCAAAGCGCACGATCTCGTCCAGCGCATCGGCGCGGGTCTGGGCTTCGGCCAGCACGGCGTGCAGATTTTCCAGCTCCAAGCGGTCGCCCTGCAAGGCTTCCAAGTCCAGCTCCGGCTGGGGCAGGATGTACTGGTACAGAAACTCCCGGAAATTCGGGATCTCGTCCATGCTGGTGCCCATCTGGAACACCTCGTTGAACTTTTTGCCCAGCGGGCTGGCTGCGCGTCCGATGCCCAGTGCGCGGCAGATGCGGTCCCGCGCTTCGCTGGGGCTGCGGGTATAGGAAAGCCGCCCCTCGGCAGGCTTGAAGTCCTCCTTGGCGCTGGGCGCACCGGTGCGCGGGTCGATAAAGGGCAGCTGCTCCAGCGTGATGCCGTCCTCCGAGATATACCACGTCTGGTCGCCGGGGTGCAGCTCCTGCATGGGGCCCTCGGACTCCACCCGTACCGCGATGACAAAGCTGGTGTGCTTTACGCTGTCCCAGAACTCCGCCCCGATATACGCCACGGTATGCCCCGGGCGGCGGTAGGCGTTTTCGCCGCGCTGCTTGGCGTGGACAGAGCCCTGCAGGGTGCGGCCACTTTTCTTATTGCCCAGCGCATTGAAGCTGCGGTTGGTGGTCAGGCAGTAGCGGATGGCGTCCAGAATGGTGGTCTTGCCCACGGCGTTCACGCCGATCATATAGGTCAGGCGGGCGCAGTCGAAGGTGGTATTTTCAAAGTTGTGCCAGTTGATAAGTTTCAGGCGCTTGAGTTCGATCATGCTTCCACCTCCCCTGCTTCCGTGTCTGCGCCCTCCGGGCGCTCGTACAGGCCAAGCTCGGTGCGGGTGCGGGCGCTCTCGGCAGCGGCATCCGCAAGGTCGGCGTCCGGCAGCGCCAGCAGCACCGTGGGGAACACCTCAATGCGGCTGTCCAGCCCGGAGAGCCGCCCCACCGGCCGCGCCAGATTGTACCGGCGCAGGGTGCGCATGAGCTTTTCCAGCGTTTGCTGGTCCAGCTTGCGGGGCAGGTTCATCTTTTGCAGCTCGGCCTGCACCTCCTCCACGGTCACCAGCACCTCATCCGCGCTGGCGGCAAGGCTTTCCCGCTTTTGCAGGTACAAAAGCCGCAGCACCAGCAGCAGAATGCTCTCGTACTTGAGCAGCCGTGCCTGACTGCCCTCGTGCTCGTTGACCAGCGCCGCCGCCTGCATGGGCGCGGGGTACAAAAGCACCGCGTAGCCCAAGGGCTTGAACACCGCCCGCACCTCGTTGAGGTGATCCTGAATATACAGATATTTTGCCCGCTGTTCCTCTACGCAGCCCAGCACGAAGCAGTGGTTGAGCAGATAGTTTGCGGTCTCTTCCAGCAGATCAATGGTTGCCATCCGTGTTTACCTCCTTGCGGCGGGTCAGGACAAAATCCTGAAACCGGAAGCCGCCGCGCTCCACCCAGTTTCCGGTCAGGGTGATATCGTACTCCCGGTGCGGCGACTGGGAATAGGTGTGCAGGCCGATGATGCCTGTAAAGTCGTTCGGGTATTCCTCCACAAGGGTGGAGGCGTTCACCTGCGGGCGGGCAGCCAGCGCCTGCCGCGCCAGCAGCGCCACGTTTTCCTCGGTGACGGCAAGGCGGGCGTAGTCCAGCAGCAGCTGCTGCTCCTGCCGCAGCCGGGCGGGGTCAAGGGGCTCGGTGCGCACCGGAGCAAGGGGCGCTTCGGTGCGGGGCGCGGCGGGGGGATACAGCGGCTTTGCACCGAACACTGCCGCCGGGTACAAATGCAGCCGCGCCGCCACCGGGCCGTCATCCGGCTCGAACAGCTGCTCCGGGCTGCGGATGTCCTCGGCGTAGCGGCGCAGCAGGGCGGTGACGCTGCCCTGAGCCGAGCGGTCACTCAGCAGCAGGAATTGCGCCCGCTGCACCGCCCGCTTGCGGTAGCGGATATGGCTGGCGTCGATCTCCTTCATCAGGGTGCTCATCTCTTCCAGTGCGTCCCGCTGCTGCTGGATGAGGGCACGCACCCGGGGCGCCGCCTCACCGGGGGCGCAGCGCTCCACCCGGGCGTAGTCCAGCGCCAGCCGGGGCAGCTGGTTCTGCTCGCAGTCGTCCAGCTCTTCTTCCAGATAGGCGCGGTAATTGAACAGGTTATCGCTGGTTTTAAAGCGGTGGTAGGCCGCCGCCACCACCTTTTCCTCGTACTGGTCGAACAGCTCCAGCACCTCCTGCGGGGTGCGGTTATGGGTCAGGCGGTCGATATAATGCCCGATGGAAGCGTTGAGGGCGCGCAGGGACTTGTTCAAGGTCTCAAGGTCTGCCGCCACCTCCCGCAGCACGTTCTCGTAGGGGCTTTTTTCCTGTCCGATGCTGCCCAGCAGCTGCCACGCCTTATACAGCTTGCCGGTGTAGGTGACCACCCGGGGGTTCAGTATTTCTTCCAGCGCATCCAGCAGCGGGGTGACCTCCGGCATAAAAGCAAGGGTGGGCTCCGTCTCGTAGCTGCCGGGCTGCTCTTCCAGCCAGCCGGTGCGGCGCAGACGCAGCAGAAAGCCCACCGCCAGCGTGTGGGGGTCGCGGGTGGGCTGCTCGTCCTCATCGCCCGCGCCGTCGGCGTCCAGCGCCAGCGGCTTTGCCAGCGCGGCAAAATAATCCTCGGCGCGGGAGACGGCTTCGGCGCGGGAAATGCTGTAATCTGCCGTATGGCGGCACTCCTCCCAGAGCAGCAGCAAAAGCTCTGCATAAAACGCCCGGTTGGGCCCCGCCAGCGGGCGGAACAGCCGTGGGCTGACCAGTTCAAACAGCTGCATGGAAACGTCCTTTCTGTCTTGGTTCGATACCCTTTTATTGTACCACAGCGGGCGGGGTTTGTCACAAAAAGGCGAAAAAAAGCCCGCCGGGTGGGCGGGACGATTTGGAATGCGCGCCGCTATCGGGTTGCGGCACCCAGCATCCGCTTCGTGCCTTGGGCGGCACTCGCGTCTTGCTGGCCGCTGCCCCAACAACTCCTCCCTGTTTCCGCCGCTGGCGGCGGTCGTCGTCGTTGCACTCTAGCCATATTCAGCGGAAGAATTATTTTTAATTCGGGATTCTGAAAAGCCTGCGGGCTTTTCAGAATCCCCTTTTCACGGGAGGGGTTCACGCAAAAAGCCCCGGGGAGCGGGGTGCTCCTCGGGGCAGGGTTCAATTCTGCGGGGTGGTGTTGGTCAGCTCAAAGCCGATGGCAATATAGGTCTTGCCGCCGAAGGTCTTTGCGCCGACACCCAGCGCGGTAAGCTCCAGCGTCATCCCCTCCTCCTCCGCCTTTGTCTTTAAGGTCTTCACGGCATTATGCAGGGTAAGGAGATCTATTACGTCCGGCGTGATGTTCTGCGCGGTTGCAGCCTCGTAGAAACGCGGCACAAGGGTGCCATTCGCGCTTGTATAGCAAAGCAGCACCTGCCGCACCACGGTTTTTACGTCTCCGTCTGTTTTCCAGATCGTCTCCTTGGTCAGGCTTTTCGCGTCGTGTTTCTCCTCGATGTGCTCGATGGCCAGTGCCTTGATGTCGGCATCGTTTGTAAACGCTCCCCCGTTTTCAAGCTCCTTCTCGAATTTCGTTTTCAGCGCTTCCTGATAGACGCCCTCCACGTTGGCTTCAAATTCCGGGTTGCCGGCATCGCTGCCGCTGCAGGCGGTGAGCAGCGCCAGTGCCATGATACCGGCCAGAAGAACCGCCGCAAGACGCTTTAACTTTTTCATGCAATGCTCCTTTTATAAAATGCAGGGCGTTCCCGTGCGGGTGCGCGGGGTATTCTGCTTTCATTTTACAGCAGCACGGCAGTGTTCGTCAATGGCAGGCGTGCTTTTTGCCGTTATTCTGCAATGATATAGCCCAGCACAAAGCTATAGGTGCCATCCTTGTTTTTAATGGCGGCAACGTCGGCCTGTTCGATCTTTGCAAGCCGGTCCTCCGTAGCAAGGACGAGCCGCATCATCTTACGCACCTTTTGGACCGCATCTTCTGCCCAAACCGGATCCCCGGCGTCATCCAAAAGCTTGTCCAGATCATAGGCGGCGGCGTTTTGCTTATCCCATGTCAGGACCATAAAAGCCGCTATCTTTCCGTCCGGGACTTCCATATCCAGACGGCCCCAATACACTCCATTTGTGATCAGTTCACCCTTTGGGGCAAGCTCCTCGCCCATATCCTGCGCGGCCTTGCGGAGCTGATCATTGCGCGGCAGTTGCCTCTCTACCGCTCTGCACGCCTCATCCTGCCAGAACGTGCAGGCAAAATCTATCTTTTCCTGCTTCTCAGGGCTCTGGGGGGGGGTACTGCTGCAGGCAGTAAACAGGGCAAGCACCATGATACCGGCCAGCAGAGCGGCCGCAAAACGCTTATACAGTTTCATTTCAGCATCTCCTATTCCTGATATGGGTGTGTTTCAAGGACGGTTTTGCTTTTTTGGGGCTGCAAAGGCTATTGCCACATAGGCTTTGCCGCCAACAACGCGGTAGGCAAAGGCGACCTTGGTAATATCATCCAGCGTTTTTTGGCTCTCAAGCGGAATTTCCCCGCAAAATACCTTCGTGGTATTCAGCTCCGCAAGCCGCTGCTTGGTCAGCGCCAGTGCAGGGTAGCGCTCGGTTGCATCCCCCATTTCGCCGGGTCCGAGCAGCTCGATCATTACCCGAACATCCAAGTATTCCTTCCCTTCATCTGGTCTATACCATGCATCCTTTATAGCGATCTTGCCGTCCTGCCCGATCAGCTCCAGCTGCTGCTTTGCAAGCGCAAGCAGATCCGGGTCGTTGTCCAGCTGCGGGTAGGGGGTCTGCTCAGTATCCTGCGTGGCGCGGTACTCGTTCAGGATGGCAAGCGCCTGTTCGGTATACTGCTTGCCCAGTGCTTCGGCTTCGGCGGCGCTGGGAGTGCCGTTGCAGGCGGTGAGCAGGGCAAGCACCATGATACCGGCCAGCAGCAGGGAGGTCAGTTTTGCAAGCTTCTTCATAGGTACACTTCCTTTCTTTGGGCGCGGAACGCGCGGCTGCTTTCTTATATTATAAGCATAACAGGTTTTTTTCCGGCGTGCAAGCGTTATTCGCGCTGATTCAAGGGGCATTCACGCAGGGCTGCCAAAGTTTTTCTGCGGTTTTTGTGGGGAGTGCACAAAGGGGGGCGCTTTGCTCTGCGGGTGATGCAAAAGCCCCGGAGGGCGGGTGCTCTCCGGGGAAGAAAGGACTGACTAGTCTTTACTTATTTGCCCTTGTAGGCAATGTTCTTCATCTTAATTGCAATTGCAGCGTAGCTGTCGCCCTTCTCATTGGTTCTGACAACGACAGCAACCTTTGCCCATGTGCCATCGAACTTCACGTTGCTATTGGTCGCTTCGATCTTGCCGAATTCGTTAGTGATGCTTGTGATCAGCTTCGCCACGTAACCCGCAGTCTTATAGCTTGCCGACAGGGTAACAGTCACATACTCCTCTCGTTCCTCGATTCCCTTTGTGTTAAACTTAACCGCGAGGTAGCCAAGCATATTGGAGTTTGCCTCTAACTGGATTCGTTTATCCAGCAGTTTTGCGGTTTCTGCATAGAGTTCGCTGTCATTCTCGACCATGCCGTCCTTGTCACACAGACCAGTAGCCTCGGTTCTCTTACCGAGCTGTGTCCGGATTATCTCTTCCTTCTGCGTAGTCGTGGTCGTATCAGCACCACAGGCGGTGAGCATCACCATAGCCATCACACCTGCCAGCAGCAGGGCTACGAATTTTTTCAGGTTCTTCATAGGGGTATCCCTCCAATCAGCTTTGTTTTGTGGATATGTTTCTTTTTTCTCGAAAGGCTTTCGCAACCATCGTTGCCTTTCTGCCCTGATTATATCCGACAGGTGACGGTTTTGTCAATCGGGAATATCGCTAAACTTCCTGAAGCAGTTTCGTGAAAATGGATGAAAACAGGTCAAGTTTGTTGCAGTTCTGAAATGTTTCGGAGCCAGCTTTGTCGACAGTCTGCGGAAGCTCCGTTTCCCTGCCCCGGCGGCGGGGCTTTGCCGGGTGCGGGGTTACTTAAATTTGGATATATGTTGTGTTAGACGGTGTTAACTCCCTCCGGGAGGGAGCCAACCCTCTCAGTCTCGCTACGCTCGCCAGCTCCCCCGAAGGGGGAGCTTTTTGCATCTGCTGGTTTGCGCCGACAAAGCTCCCCCTTCGGGGGAGCTGGCAAAGCCGTCAGGCTTTGACTGAGAGGGTTTTCCCCATTATTTTGCCTTTTTACACATTTTCACCACGTTTTGGTGGTAAAATCATGTCCGAAATGAAATGAACTCGGAGGAAGTACCCATGCAACACTGTCCCGCCCGCGCGGCACAGCGGCTGGCGGCGGCAGCTCTGGCGCTGGTTTTGCTGCTGTGCGCCTTTATGCCCCGTGCCCACGCCGCTGAACTGAAGGAGAAAAACGGCATCCTGCTGCTCAGCTTTGACACCAGCCACATTCTTTCCATCGGCAACCAGACCTCCGGCAAGTGCAGCCTGTACGCGCTGCGCTACGCCCGCACCATTCTGGACGGCAAGGTGTGCTCCGGCAGCGGGATGTGGTCGAACGGGGCGGTGTGGTCCGCAGCGGGCTACACGGGGTACTCCGGCACCCGCGCCGAGTGCCTGAAAAAGCTGTACAGCGAGCTTTCTGCCGGGCGTCCGGTGATCGTGCACCTGAAAAACACCACGGTCAGCGGGGTCAAAAAGCACACGAACCGCACCTCTACTTATGAATACCACCTGACCTCCTCCGGCTGGGACGAGGTGAACTACCCCCACATTGCCACCAGCAGCACCTACGGCCACTGGGTGTGCGTGGCGGGCATCTCCCCCACCGCCGACCCGGAAAACCTGACCGAGAGCGACTTCTACGCCCTCGACCCCGCCCGGGTGACCGCCAACGGACGCCTTGCCGTCACCCGCCTGCTGGACAATACCCTGTGGGTGGAGAACTCTCCCCTCAAGGTGCTGGGGTGAAAACGATTTAAAATGGCTGCCGCTTCGCTCTAGCCATAAATCAAGGAATTTCTTTTTAAATTTCAGGACAGCGGAACGCCTGCGGGCGTTCCGCTGTCCTATTTTCACGGAAGGAGTTTGGAACGAACCCTCTCAGTCTCGCTACGCTCGCCAGATTCCCCCTTTTGTCACCAAAGGTGACATTTTCCCCCGACCGGGGGAAATCTTTCCTCTCAGGGGGAGCTTTGTCGACGAAAACCGGCAGATGCAAAAAGCTCCCCCTTTCGGGGGAGCTGGCAAAGCCGTCAGGCTTTGACTGAGAGGGTCACGCCTGACAGCCATTCTAAATCGTCTTTCTTAATACCCCTTCACCGAGAAGCCGCGCTCCCACGGGTCGGGCGGGATATCCTTTTGGCGGATGCCGGTGATCTGGATATAATCGCTTTTCTGGATCATGGCGAACAGAGAGATGAACTTATCCGGGTCGCCCTGCACCTCCAGCGTCACGCTGCCGTCGTCCTCGTTCTGCGCCCAGCCGGTCAGCTCAAGGGTCTGCGCGGCGTACCGCGCCCGGTAGCGGAAGCCCACTCCCTGCACCTGCCCGGTGATGGTGTAGCGCCGCCGCACCGTGCCTTCCGGCAGCGCGGGCGGGGTGCGGTCCTTTTTGGAAAGAAAATCAAACACGGCAGTGTCCCTTTACAGCTCCTGATAAGCGGTCATCAGGGCGGGGATGAACTGCTTTTTGCGGCTCACCACGCCCGGCAGCGTCCAGCTGGCATCGGCGGCGGGCTGGGTCTCGAAGCCATCCGTCAGCACCTCGGCGGCGTAACGCCCGTTGCAGATGACCACGCTCTCCTCCTTGGGCACATCGGTCAGCAGCATATAGATATCCTCCACGTTCTGCTTGTTGCGTGCTTCCTCGAGATAGGGCTTCAGCAGCGCCTCGGCGGCGGTCAGGTTCTTGCGGGTCATGTAGCTGCCCTGCGCCACGCCAAAGCGGATATCGCCGCACATGAACACCTTGAAGTCCTGCAAAAAGACCTCCTCGGCGGTCTTGCCGTCCAGCTTTTCACCGGCCTCAAACATCTCGTTGGCAAACTCGTTGATGTCCACCCCGGCGAGCTTTGCCAGACGGTTGGCGGCGTTCACGTCAACAGGGGTGCAGGTGGGGCTGCGGAACACCAGCGTATCCGAAAGAATGGCGGCCAGCAGCAGACCGGCGGTCTTTTGCGGGATGGTCACGCCGTTTTCGTCGTACATCTGGGTGATGATGGTGGCGGTGCAGCCCACCGGCTGGTTGCGGAAGTACACCGGGCCGCCGGTCTCCAGACTGCCGATGCGGTGGTGGTCGATGATCTCCAAAATCTCGGCCTGATCGAAGCCCTCCACCGCCTGTGTGGCCTCGTTGTGGTCCACCAGAATGATGCGGCGCTTGCGCAGGTTGATGATGTTGCGGCGGCTGATCATACCGCAGTACTTGCCGTCTGCGTCCAGAATGGGGAAATACCGGTGGCGCACCTTTGCCATCACGCGGGTGACGTCTGCCACCGGGGTGACGAGGGTGAACTTCATGATATCGTCCCGGGTCATGTAATAGGAGATGGGCGCACACTGGCTGATGAGCTTTGCCGCCGCGTAGGTATCGCAGGGGGCGCTCATGATGGCTACGCCGGTCTCGGCGGCGATATGCTGGATGGTGCGGCCCACCTTTGCGCCGTTGCAGATGATGATGAGAGAAGCTTCCTTCTCGATGGCGCAGAGCTGGCTTTCGTAGCGGTTGGTCAGGATGACGATGTCACCCTTTTCCATGTTGCTTTCCAGCATTTCCGGGGTGGCGGTGCCAATGCGGATGTGGCCGGTGGTGCACTCCGCGTCCTCGCTGCCCACCACCATGGTAGCACCCAGCGTTTCCAGAATATTGCGGTAGCTGGTGCGGCTCTTGGCAAGGATGCCGGTGTCGAACAGGTCCATGTTGGCGGTGGCGATGTCCTTCACCGTGATAAGACCCTGCAGCTCGTTGTCCTCACTGGTCACGGCAAGGGTGTCGATCTTCTGGTCGCGCATGATCTCCCACGCCTTGCGCAGGCTGGTGGAGCCGGGGATGCCGGGAATCTGGCGGTAATCCACGTCCCGGATCTTCGGGTTGACGTCGGTGCACATCCGGGGCGGCGTGACCCCGAACTTTTTCAGCACAAATTCGGTTTCCTGATTCATCTTGCCCGCACGCCGGGCCTCGCAGACCAGATCGCTGGTCTTGTTTTTCAGCTCTGCATAGGCAATGGCAGAGCAAATGGAGTCGGTGTCCGGGTTGCGATGCCCGATGACAACGACCTTGTGCGCAGTTTGCTGCATACTTTACCCCCTTATGGGTCCTCAACTTCTTATCATATCCCTTATCATTTACCAAAAGCAGCGCCCCTCTCCTGCACAGCGGGGCGGCTTCAGCCTTATTTTAACACAACTGCGCCCGGGGGTAAAGGGCGCTGAGTGCGGCGGGCTGTTGCTTTTTGACACTTTCTTGTATACAATCTATTGCATTTCAGCAGCATCCGCTGTATGATAGAGATATTCGAGCTTTTTTGTCATTTGCAACGGAGGGCCGCATGAGATCGTCCAAGTTTACATCCACTCCCCTGTTTCCACGGCAGGCGCTGGTGGCGCTGCTGCTGCCGCTGATCGCGGAGCAGGCGTTAAGCGTGACCATTGGTCTGGCCGATACCTTAATGGTATCCTCGGTGGGCGAAGCTGCCGTGTCCGGCGTGAGCCTTGTGGACAGCTTCAACACCCTGATGATCCAGATCATGAGCGCACTGGCTACCGGCGGCGCGGTGGTCACCAGCCAGTACATCGGCCATCAGGAGCCGAAAAACGCCAAGGCGGCGGCTGCGCAGATCCTGTTCGTGCTGTCCAGCTTCAGCGTGCTGGTGGCGGCGGTGGTCATCGGCGGGCGGCACGCCATCCTGCGGGGCATCTTCGGCTCCATTGACGCGGACGTGATGCACTACGCCGAGACCTATTTCCTGCTTTCGGCGCTGAGCTACCCCTTCATCGGCCTGTACAACGCCGGTGCGGCGCTGTTCCGGGCGCAGGGCAACAG
>CAKTCY010000060.1 GCA_934540955.1 uncultured Faecalibacterium sp. | reverse complement strand
AAAGCTGCCCGGAGGAACTACATGGCAAGAGACAACATCCGCAACTTCTGCATCATTGCACATATCGACCACGGCAAGTCCACCCTGTCTGACCGCATTCTGGAGCTGACCAAGAGCGTGGACGAGCGCACCATGGAAGACCAGATCCTGGACAACATGGATATCGAGCGCGAGCGCGGCATCACCATCAAAGCGCGTGCCGTGACCATGAACTACACCGCAAAGGACGGCAAGACCTACGAGTTCAATCTGATCGACACCCCGGGTCATGTGGACTTTGCCTACGAGGTCAGCCGCAGTCTGGCCGCCTGCGAGGGTGCGATCCTGGTGGTGGACGCCACGCAGGGCGTAGAGGCGCAGACGCTGGCCAACACCTATATGGCACTGGAGCATGATCTGGAGCTGGTGCCCATCCTGAATAAGATCGACCTGCCCAGCGCCCACCCGGACGAGGTGGCGCAGGAGGTGGAGGACGTGATCGGTCTGCCCTGCATGGATGCGCCCCGCGTCTCCGCCAAGACCGGTCTGAACATCGATCAGGTGCTGGAGCGTGTGGTCAGCGATATCCCCGCCCCCACCGGCGATCCGGACGCACCCCTCAAGGCGCTGATCTTCGACAGCATCTACGACAGCTACAAGGGCGTCATCGTCTACATCCGCGTGTTCGAGGGCACGGTGAAGCCCGGCGACACCATCCGCATGATGGCTACCGGCGCAGAGTTCACGCTGGTGGAGGTGGGCCACATGGGTGCCACCGCACTGACCCCCTGCGCCCAGCTGCAGGCCGGTGAGGTAGGCTACCTGACCGCCAGCATCAAGACGGTGCAGGACACCCGCGTGGGCGATACCGTCACGCTGGCAGAGCGCCCCACCGCAGAGGCGCTGCCCGGCTACCGTCAGGTCAAGCCCATGGTGTTCTGCGGTATTTACCCCGCCGACGGTGCCAAGTACCCCGACCTGAAGGACGCACTGGAAAAGCTGCAGCTGAACGATGCCTCCCTGACCTTTGAGCTGGAGACCAGCGCCGCGCTGGGCTTCGGCTTCCGCTGCGGCTTTTTGGGTCTGCTGCACATGGAGATCATCACCGAGCGCCTGGAGCGGGAGTTTGATCTGGACATCATCACCACCACCCCCAGCGTGCGCTACCGCCTGACCTTGACCGACGGCACGGTGGAGATGATCGACAACCCCTCCAGCTACCCGGACCCCAGCAATATCGTCAAGCAGGAGGAGCCCTTTGTGGATGTGCACCTGTACACCCCCAACGACTATGTGGGCGGCCTGATGGATCTGTGCCAGAGCAAGCGCGGCGTGCTGATCGATATGAAGTATCTGGACGATGTGCGGGTGGACCTGCACTATGCTTTGCCGCTGGGCGAGATCGTGTACGACTTCTTTGACGCCATCAAGAGCCGCAGCCGGGGCTACGCCAGCTACGACTACGAGTTCAAGGAGTACCGCGAGAGTGATCTGGTCAAGCTGGACTTCCTGCTCAACGGCGACCCCGTGGACGCACTGTCCATGATCGTGTTCCGGGACAACGCCTACGCCAAGGGACGCCGCATCTGCGAAAAGCTGCGGGACAACATCCCGCGCAACCTGTTCGAGATCCCGGTGCAGGCGGCCATCGGCGGCAAGATCATTGCCCGCGAGACGGTCAAGGCCATGCGCAAGGACGTGCTGGCCAAGTGCTACGGCGGCGATATCTCCCGCAAAAAGAAGCTGCTGGAAAAGCAGAAGGAAGGCAAAAAGAAGATGCGTCAGCTGGGCAGCGTTTCCCTGCCCAGTGAGGCCTTTACCGCAGTGCTCAAGCTGGACAGCGACGACGATTGATTTGCAAATATACAAAAGGGATGCTGTGTGCGCGGCATCCCTTTTTTGATGGGAAACGCCCAAATGTGAAATCCGCTCACGACAGAGATGCACTCTTTGCTTTTTACTATAAATATGTTATAATTTCCTTATATATCAATTTTTGTAGCTGTTTTGGGAAAGACGGGCTGCGGTCTGGCGCCGTGTCCTTCTCCCTGCAACGCTTCCCGGCAGAAAGGATGTGGCCGTTATCAAATCAAAGCACGGAAAAGGCTCTGCGCACAGCAGCAGGCACACGCAGAGCGGCAGCAGTGCACGAACGTCAGCACCCCGCTGGAAGCAGATGCTGCTGACCCTGCTGATCTTTATTGCTCTGCTCGCCCTGCTAGGCGGGGTGCTGTGGCAGAACATCTGCTATAACCGCACCCACTATACGGCAGAGTTTTATCAGGTGCATTCCCGCAAGCTGACCCAGAGCTGCCGGGTCGTTTTTCTGACCGATGTGCATCTGCGGGAGTACGGGCAGGACAACTGCGAGCTGGTGCAGGATATCCGCGGCCTTGCCCCGGATCTGATCCTGCTGGGCGGCGACCTTGTGACCTACGGCGAAGGCTCCAATTACGACAATATGCTTTCCCTGTGCCGCCAGCTGTGCGACATCGCGCCGGTGTGCGGGGTGCTGGGCAATCACGAGGACGAGCTGTATTTTCTGGATAATGACCGGGAGCTGGTGGACAGGTTCACCGCCACCGGGGTGACCATCCTGCGCAATGAGGAAGCGCGCTATACCGTCCACGACAATGTCATCAGCATTCTGGGCGTGGAGGGCGAGCCGAAGGACTTTTACAATTACGGTGCCAGCGCCTTTATGGACAGCGCGGAGCAGCAGACGGACTACGATCTGCGCATCTGTCTGGCACACATCCCCACCTATTTTACCGAGGAGCTGGAAAACTATTCCTTTGAGCTGGGGCTGGCCGGGCACACCCACGGCGGCATCGTCCGCCTGCCGAAGCTCGGCCCGCTTTACAGTGCCGAGGAGGGCTTCCTGCCCGACTATGCCGGGGGCAGCTACACGCTTGCCAACAACGCCACCTTCATCGTAAGCCGGGGACTGGGCGATTCCAGCTGGGCACCCCGCATCAACAACGTGCCGGAGCTTTCGGTCATTGATATCGACTAAGCAGCCTGCGCAGAGCGTGCAGGCCGCTGCAAAAGGGTAGAATGCCATGGATGACATCAAAGAAAAGATCAAACAGGCGCTGCGCCATATCTGGACAAATAAATACCGCCTGTTTCTCTGCCTGCTGACCTTGTGCTGTCTGTTCGGGCTGTTCCACTATTTCAAAAGTGCAGACAGCGCCACCGCAAGCATCTCCTTCAACTACTCCGAGGCGGCGCTGGGCATGAACCCCAACAAGACCCGCTTCAACGCCTACGAGATCGTGTCGGACGAGGTGATGGAGCGCGCCATCCGGCGGGTGGGTCTGCAGGATCGCCTGACTGCCTCCCAGCTGGCGGAGTGCCTCTATCTGACCCCGGACAGCACCGGCAGCGCCAACGGCAGCGAGTATATCAGCACCAACTACTATCTCTCCATCAATACCCGCAAGCTGGAGCTTGGCAACCGCAAGCCCATGGATCTTTTGCAGAGCGTGTGCGAGTCCTACCGGGAGATCTTTCTGAGCAGCTACTGCGATAACCAGAGCATCCTCATGGAAAAGCTGGAGGTGACTACCGATTGCGAGCCTTACCTGCGGCTGAACGAGCTGGAGGTGCGCGCTGAGGGGCTGAACCGTTACCTGAACACCCGCCTGAAGGAAAACAAAAGCTTTACGGACGATGCAAACTCCGATATCACCACCAATAACTTTACGACGCTGGGCAAAAAGATCAACAATCTGGTGGCTTACGACCTGCCCAACGCCATGGCCTTTGTCATTGAGGGCGGCGTTGCCCGCGACCCGTCCATGCTGACCAGCATTCTGGAATATAAGAACAAGATCGACGATATTGCCATGCGCAAGGAGCTGGCCTATTACGATGCCGACAAAAACGGCATTTCGCTCTACGAAAAATCCATGACCTCCATCATGATGATCCCTACCGTGGATGAGGCCAGCGAATATTATATGTCCCGCACCAAGACCGCCATGGACGCGCTGGCCCGGGCGGCGGACAGCTCACTGTCCGATGCCACCGACTACCAGTCCGAGATCGTGAGCACCAATTATGTGATCCAAAAGATCCGGGAGCTGGATGCCGGACAGCCGCGCTTGGCCGAGGCACAGGCTATGGTGAACAAGCTGGAGACCGCCATCAACGAGATCGCGGAGGAGCTGTTTGTACTGGACAAGGCGTACATCAAGTATAAATCCCAGAACTATATCACCTTTACCTATGGTGCAGCCTCCTTCCTGCAGCGCCTGAGCCTGAAAAAGACGCTGATGGAGTCCGTTGCCGTCATGCTGGGCGGCGCATGGCTGCTCCATCAGCGCAAACACAGAAAGGCAAGGCACCGCAAATGAAAAAGTTTGAGATCCTGCGCTATCTGAAGCGCTTCAGCATCCTGATCTTTCTGGTGTCGCTGGCAGGCGCGGCTGCCATCTATCTGTATGCGGACAGCAAGCAGCAGTACACCGCATCGGTCATCATCCGCTATACCAACGATGGCATCACCAACGGCTACACCCCGGACGGCAGTGAACTGGACGTCAACGAGATCTATTCCTCCACCGTCATCTCGCAGGCCATGGATGCGCTGGGGGCTTCCGGGCGGCTGAGCACCATCCGCTCCAATATCTCGGTGACCCCGGTGATCTCGGAGGAGCAGCAGACCATCAATGACGCATTGCTGGATAAGGGCGAAGAGGTGACCTATTTCCCCGATACCTACAAGGTGAGCCTTGTGGTGGACGGGTCGCAGGGCGCGGGCTACGCCCGCAATATGCTGGATGCCATCATTCAAAGCTACTGCACCTACTACACGGAAAAGTATGTGGAGCAGAGGCTTTCCCTCAACCCCTCCTCTGGCTTGCTGGAAAACGGCTACGACTACTACGAGTGCATCCGTATTCTTGAAAATGATACCACTGAGATGCACGGCTACCTGCTGAGCAAGCAGGAGCACTACCCGGACTTCCGTTCCTCCCGCACCGGCTACACCTATGCAGACCTGTGCGATATCTATTTGGACTTTAAAAAATATACCATCCCGGAGCTGTACGCCTATGTGCTCAACGGTCCGCAGGTGCGGGACGGCACAGTGCTGCAGGAGTATCTGGCCAACAGCATCGAGACTGCAAAGCAGAACGAGCAGGTGACTGCCGGGCAGCGGGACAGCCTGTGGGGACTGACGGACCAGTATGTGTACAAGAACGCCGACCTGCTGGAGAACTACTTTACCGACCGAGGCGAGGTGGTATCCTCGGACTACATCCTGAATAACATCGAGCTGGAGGGCGCGGGCGAAAAGGCGCAGACCACCTACGATGGGCTGGTGCTGAAGCTGGTCTCGCTGGATAGAACGATCGCGGCCAGCGAGATCGACCGGCAGTTTCAGGAGGAGATCCTGCAAAGCTTCCGCAATGTGGATTTTGGCGGCACGGACGAGCAGCACGCCAAGATGGAAAGCCTGATCAACGACTACGAGGCAGAGCTGAAAAAATACTACGAGATCATCAATACCAGCAGCAAGGAGCTGAACCTGTACATCAGCGCAGATTATCTGAAGATGATCAGCTCGGTGCGGGTGGCGGCCGCCATCAACATCAAGCTGTATCTGATGCTGGCGCTGGTGCTGTTCTTCGTCATCGGCTGCTGCGGTGCCGTTCTGCTGGGCCGCATCTCCGATATCGTGGATTACCTGCTGTATGTGGATAAAAAGACCGGCCTGCCCAACCGCGAAAAGCTCAATGTGTATATCACCGGCATGGTCAGCCGCATCCTGCCGGAGGATTATACCTGCTTTGCCCTGCAGCTGGATAACCTGTCCGAGATGAGCCGCCGCTTCGGCTACCATGTAGGCGACGGCATCCTGAAGGACTTTTCCGGCCTGCTGCAGCTGATGGGTGATACCGACGGCATGGTGGGCTACAATGGCGTGGGCAAGTTCCTTGCCTTCTTTGACGAATGCAGCAGCCGGAAGGCTGAGGTCATGATCCGCATCCTGCAAGGTCAGGTGGACGAGTACAACAAGCTGAACCCGGAGTACCCCATTCTGTTTACCGCCGCATGGGCGACCTCCTCGGAGGATGACATCTACGATGTGCGGGAGCTGGTGCGCACGGCGCAGAAAAAGATGGCTCTGATCGCAGAAGAGAATATTCCCGTCTTTACGCCTGCCGGGACTGAGAGAGGTGGAGCATGATCCGCAACCGACGCGCCTATCAACTGATCCAATGCCGCACCCGCAGCCGCCTGCTGGCGGGCGCTGCCGCCGTGTGCGCTGCCGCCTGCGGCTATGCAGACCTTGGGCTGTACCGTCTGCTGCACCGGAGCGGTGCGCCGCTGCCGGACAGCACACAGGCCGACCGTGCTGCGCTGGCAGCACTGTGCCCGAAGCCCGCAGCGGAGGAGATCTGCCCGCCGCTGCCGCCGCAGGACCCGGCGGTGACCCTTTCGGTCATCGTGCCGGTGTATAACGGCGAGGCCACCATCGGCCCTTGTCTGGACAGCATTTTGCAGCAGGAGACCGGCTGCACCGTGCAGCTGATCGTGGTGGACAGCGATTCTACCGACGGCACAGCCGCCGTGCTGGAACGCTACCGGGCGCTGCCCGGGGTGGTGCTGTGCAATTGCAGCGCACCCCGCAGCGCCGCCGCCGCCCGCAACGAAGGGCTGCGCCGCGCCGTGGGACGCTGGCTGATGTTTGTGGACAGCGATGATCTGCTGCTGCCCGGTGCCGTCCGCACCCTGCTGGAGGCTGCACAGCGCCTTGATGCCGATGTGGTGCAGGGCGGCTGGCAATACCTGTACACCGATGGCAGCTACGGCCCGGTGCAGCGCTACCCGGCGGCAGCTTATACCGGCACCGCCGCGCCGGAGCGGTTCGAGCTGCCCGGGATGCCATGGGGCAAGGTGTACCGGCGGGAGCTGTTTGAGCGGATACGCTTTCCGGCTTACTACACCTGCTTTGAGGATACCATTATTCATTTTCTGGTGTTCCGTCAGGCCAAGACAGTGGCCTCGGTGCCGGGGGTGGTCTACCTGTGGCGCAAAAACCCCAAGGGGCTTACCGCCTCAAGCCAGCACCGCCCTGCTGCCGTGCAGAGCTACTGGATCATGGAGCAGCTGCTGGCGCAGGATGCTGCGCTGGGCCTGCCCCACGATGCGCTGTACCGCTGCAGCCTGACCTTGCAGCTTTCGGCCTTTTGCTATGCCACCATATCCGGCCTGCCGCAGGAGACGCAGCAGGCCGTTTTTCGGCTGTGCTGCGCACTGTATGCCCGCGCTCTGCCGCAGGAGGGCACACTGCCCCGCCGTGCCCGCTGGGGCGCCCGGGCGCTGCGCCGGCAGGACTTTGGGCTGTGGTGCCGCTACGGCAGAAGCTTCCAACTATTATAATGGGAGGAGTACCCCATGATACGAGTGCTGCATTCGGTCAGCAATATGGACCGCGCCGGCATCGAGACCATGCTGATGAACTACTACCGGCATATCGACCGCGAAAAGGTCCAGTTCGATTTTATCGTCAACAAGAAAAAGCCCGGCGACTACGATGACGAGATCCGCCGGATGGGCGGGCACATCTACCAAAGTCCGGGGCTTGACCCGTTGCACTACCCGGCGTACCTGCGCTTTGTGCAGCAGACCGTGGCCGCAGATCCCCGCATCTGCATCCTGCACGCCCACAACGAGGCCATGGGACTGTATGCCCTGAAGGGCGCCGAGAAGGCCGGACTGCCCGTGCGCATTGCCCACGCCCACAACACCCGGATCATCCGGGACTACAAGTGGCCGCTGAAGATGCTCTGCAAGCAGCTGCTGCCCGGTGCCGCCACTGACCTGTGGGCCTGCGGACGGGATGCGGGCATTTATTTTTTCGGACAAAAAAACTGGGAGCGCCGGGGCAGGGTGCTGCACAACGCCATTGAGCCGGAGACCTTCCGGTTTTCCCCCGCCGTCCGCGCGGAAATGCGCGCCCGCTATGGGCTGCAGGACCGGGTGGTGCTGGGTCATGTGGGGCGCTTTAATGTGCAAAAGAACCATGAGCGGCTGCTGCACATTTTTGCCGCCTTTTTGCAGCTGGAGCCCCGGGCGGCGCTGGTGCTCATCGGGGTGGGCGAGCTGGAGCAGGCTGTCCGCGCACAGGCGCAGGAGCTGGGCATTGCAGACCATGTGCTGTTTGCCGGGCTGCAAAGCAATGTGGCCGACTGGTACCAGATGATGGATCTCTTTGTCATGCCCTCCCGCTTTGAGGGTCTGCCGGTGGTGGGCATCGAGGCGCAGGCCGCCGGGCTGGGGTGCGTGTTCTCGGACGCCGTAACGGACGAGGTGCTGCTTTCAACGAATGCCGTTCGCATCCCGCTTTCTGCCAGCAACGCAGACTGGGCGGCAGGCTTGCAGCGGATGCTGCAGCAGACCTGTGACCGCTCTGCCGGGGCAGAACTGATCCGGCAGGCGGGCTACGACATCGGCCTTGAGGCAGAGCGCCTGCAGCAGCAGTACCTGCAAATGAGTGGAAGGTAAGGCGGCAGAATGACGCAAAACGCCGCTGCGCCATTTTGACCGCGATACGGAGAAGGAGTTGGGATCATGCCCTGCATTTCGTTTATAGTGCCTATTTATAATGTGGAACGCCTGCTGCCCCGGGCGCTGCGCTCACTGCGGGCGCAGACCCTGACCGACTTTGAGGCCATCCTTATCAACGATGGCTCCAAGGACGGCAGCGCCGCGCTGTGTGAGCAGGCTGCTGCCGAGGACGCGCGGTTTCGCTTCATCGACCAGCCCAACGGCGGGGTAGCTGCTGCCCGCAATGCGGGTCTGGATGCCGCCCGGGGCGAGTATATCTTCTTTCTGGATCCGGACGACTGGGTAGAGCCAGATGCGGCAGAAGTGCTGTACCGTGCCGCCCGGGATGCGGACGCAGACTGCGTGCAGTTCGGGCTGTATCTGGACAGCTACGATGAAAATGACCGGCTGCTGCACACACAGACCAGCGGCAGCACCCTCTCCGGTGTGTACCGGGGCGAGCCCTTTAAGGAGCATTTCGACGAGACGGCGTCCTCGTATCTGGTCATCAACAAGCTGTTCCGCCGGGCGTTTCTGGAGCAGCATCATCTGCGCTTTCCCTGCCATCAGCTGGGGGAGGACGGGCTGTTCTATGTGGCGTTCTACCGGCAGGACCCCGGCTGTCTGGTGGTGCTGGAAAAGCCGCTGTATCACTATACCGCTGCCCGGCGGGGCAGCCTGTCCAACCGCTACCACCCGGAGCGGCTGGAGGATAACTTTTATCTCAGTGATGCAGTGTGGGACACCGTTGCCGCATGGGGCTTGCAGAACAGCCCCATGCACCGCGCAAAGGCGAGCTACTGCACGATCCGCGACCTGATGATGGGAATCAAGAACCTTGGCAGCAGCCCGCTTTCCCTCGCCGAGCAGAGCGCATGGCTGCGCAGCACCCTGCAAAAGCCCCGGGTGCGCACAGCGGTGCGCAGCACCCGGCTGTGCACTATGCACAGCCGGAACGACCGGGTAAAGCTGCTGCTGCTCAAGCTGCGGCTATGCCGCGCGGTGCTGCTGCTCTCGGGCGCAAATCGCAAAAACTGAAAGGAGAAAAACACGGATGAAACATAAGCTTCTGCGGGCGCTGTGCTACCTGAAGGAACTGCTGGCCATGCTGCTGTGCAAGCTGCTGGGGGTGGTGTGCCGTGCCCTCAGCCCGGCGTACCGGGGTATCTGGCTGGTGGGCGAGCGCGGCACCGATGCCCGGGACAACGGCTACTGGTTCTACCGGTATCTGCGCACGCAGCACCCGGAGTTGCGCGCCTATTATGTCATCACCGCCGACAGCCCGGACGCTGCAAAGATCGCCGCACTGGGCGGTGCGGTGCAGCGGGGCAGCTTCCGGCATTATCTGCTGTACTACTGCGCCGATTATCTGGTAGGCACCCATGTGCAGCCCTGTGCACCGGACCTGATGGTGCATTATCACCTTGCCGCGAAGGGCATCCGCGCCCGGGGCAAACAGGTGTTTTTGCAGCACGGTGTCATTATGAGCGAGATGCAGTGGATGCACCGGGAAAATCTGTATCTGGATCTCTTTGCCTGCGGCGCAAAGCCGGAATATGAGTACATCCGGGATACCTACGGCTTTGCGCCGGAGGTGACGCGCTATCTGGGGCTGGCACGCTGGGATCATCTTTTGCAGGCCGGGCAGGCCCCCTGCCAAAAGATGATCCTGCTCATGCCCACATGGCGGGGCTCTCACTACCCGGAGGGCGAAGCTTTTCTGGATACGCCGTACTACAAGGCCTTTGAAAGCCTGCTGAACAGCGCCCGCCTTGATGCGCTGCTGGAGCGGTACGGCTATACGCTGGTCTTTTACCCGCATATTGAGATGCAAAAGCACCTGAGCCGGTTCCATGCACGGTCGGAGCGGGTGGTGCTGGCCGATAGCTCCATGTACGATGTGCAGCAGCTGCTGCTGGATTGCGCGCTGCTCATCACAGATCATTCCAGTGTCTTTTTTGATGTGGCCTATCTGGAAAAGCCGGAAGTGTACTACCAGTTCGACGAAGAAGATTATCAGCGGTATCACTACCAAAAAGGGTATTTTGATTTTGCACGGGATGGCTTTGGCCCGGTGTGCACCACCGAGGACGCGCTTTTGCAGGCGCTGGAAACCGCCTTGCAGAATGGGATGCAGATGCCGCCGGAATACAAAGCCCGGGTGGCAGCCTTTTTCCCGCTGCGGGATACCCAGAACTGCGCCCGCACCTACGAGGCCATCTGCGGCCTGTGACCGCGAAAAAGACAGGATACGCAAAAAGTCCCCCGCTGCCAGCTGGCAGCGGGGGACTTTGTTACCGATTTAAATAAAAATCAGCGCTTAGTTCTGCTTCATGCGAGCGAAGCAGTCAGAGCAGTAGACCGGACGGTCCTCACGGGGCTGGAAGGGAACCTTGCAAGCCTTGCCGCAAGCTGCGCAGACAGCATCGAACATCTGACGCTCACCGCTGTTGCTGCGTGCGCCGCCGTTCTTGCGGGCGTCACGGCAGGGCTTGCAGCGCTGGGGCTGGTTCTCGAAGCCGCGAGAAGCGTAGAACTCCTGCTCGCCGGCAGTCCAAACAAATTCCTTACCGCAGTCCTTGCAGACCAGAGTCTTGTCTTCAAACATAGTAGTATCTCCTCTTTAGTTAGTTCTTGCCCACGGAAGGATTGTAACCATACCTTTGGTTTTGGGACCATCGCGCTGATCAGTAAGCTTACCAGGGGCTTGAATAGATAAACGCCCTCGGATTGAGGACTTTCCTATTGTACCGTTATTTTTGAGATTTGTCAACCAAAAAACAACCGTTCGCCCTTTTATTTGTACACATGGCACAAACCGACAGCATATATTTGGGTAAAATCACCGCCTTAAGATGGAAAAGCGGCGCGCCGCACAGATTTGGCGCAGCGGCTGCTTTTGGACACAGACGATTGGAAATGGCCTCCGCTTACGCTCTGGCCATAAATAGAGGAAAATTTATTTATATTTCGCGTTTGTCGCGGCCTGCGGGCCGCTCCAAACGCATTTTCACAGAAGGGGTCGTAAAGGAAAACGGGAAATTTTCCGGTGGAGAAGTCGTTTCCGGTTTGGTCCTTTCTCGTGAAAAAGTGGTTCAGAAACACCCGCAGGTGTTTCTGAACCACAAATCTTAAATAATCTTTCCGCTGAAAATGGCCAGAGCACAGCGGAGGCCATTCAGATCGTTTCACGCAAAAAGGGGCAAAAAGGGACTGCCGCACAGAATGTGCGGCAGCCCCTGCAAAGCCCTTTGGGAAAAGCTTACTTCTCGATGACTTCCTTGGTGTCGCGGGCGATCATCAGCTCCTCGTCGGTAGCAATGACCAGCGTGCGCACCTTTGCGCCCCAAGCGGTGATCTCGCACACATCGCCAACGGGGTGCTTGTTCTTCTCGGTGTCGATGCGGATGCCCAGCCAATCCATGTGGTGGCAGATCTTTGCACGGGCAATGGCATCGTGCTCGCCGATGCCGCCGGTAAAGACGATGGCATCCACGCCGCCCATGGCTGCAATGTAGCTGCCGATGGTCTTTTTGATCTGGTAGTTCAGCATATCGGAAGCCAGCTGTGCGCGCTTGTTGCCGGCCTCGGCAGCCTCTTCCACGTCACGCTTGTCGCTGGAAACACCGGAGATGCCCAGCAGGCCGGACTTCTTGTTCAGGATCTCGTCCAGCTCGTGGCCGGTGATGTTCAGGGTGTA
>CAKTCY010000059.1 GCA_934540955.1 uncultured Faecalibacterium sp. | reverse complement strand
TGGGCACAGGAGCAGCTGCCCCATTCCAGCTTTACGGAGCCCAGCGGCATTGCCTGCGACCATTATCATCGGTACGAGGAAGATATTAAGCTGCTGGCTGATGCCGGGCTGAACGCCTACCGATTTTCCATCGAGTGGGCACGGGTGGAGCCGGAGGAAGGCAAATTTGATCCGGAAGCCATCGAACATTACCGCAAGGTCATCGCCTGCTGCAAGGCGCAGGGCGTAGAGCCCATTGTCACCCTGCTGCACTTTACCAGCCCGAAATGGCTCATCTGCAAGGGCGGCTGGGAGGCAGAATCCACGGTCGAGGACTTCAAAAAATATGTGACCTATGTGATGGAGCAGTTGGGCAGCGAGCTGCACTATGTCTGCACCATCAACGAGGCGAATATGGGCTTGCAGCTGGCCGCTATCTCCAAGCGGTTTCGCCTGATGGCAGAACAGGCCGCCAAGAATGCCGCAGCAGCCGGAAAGTCTGCGGAGGGTACGGTGCAGGTGGGCATGAACTTCCAGAAGATGATGGAAAACATGAAGTTTGCCGCCATGGAAAACGCACAGGTGTTCGGCACACCCCAGCCCCAGATCTTTGTCAGCGAGCGCACCCCGGAGGGTGACCTGCTGGTGCTGCGCGCCCATGCCGCCGCACGGGATGCCATCAAGGCCATCTGCCCGGAGGTCAAGGTGGGCCTGACCCTCTCGCTGCACGACTTGCAGGCACAGCCCGGCGGCGAAGCCTTTGCCGAGGCCGCATGGCAGGAGGAGTTCACCCATTATCTGCCCTACATCAAAGAGGACGACTTCCTTGGTGTGCAGAACTACACCCGTACCCTGTATGGCCCCCAGGGGCAGCTGCCGGCACCGGAGGGCGCAGAGCTGACCCAGATGGATTACGAGGTCTACCCGCAGGCACTGGAGCACGTCATCCGCAAGGTGGCAGAAGCATTCAAGGGCGATCTCATCGTCACCGAAAACGGCATTGCCACCGCCGAGGATGCCCGTCGTGTGGCGTTTATCCGGCAGGCATTGGACGGCGTGCAGCATTGCATCGCCGACGGCATCCCGGTGAAGGGCTACTTCTACTGGAGCCTGATGGACAACTTTGAGTGGCAGAAGGGCTACGCCATGCAGTTCGGCCTGATCGCCGTGAACCGTGAAACCATGGAACGGACGGCAAAGCCCAGCCTTGGGGTGCTGGGCGGTTACGCAGAAAAATAAGCTGCAACAGCAAAAAACAGGCTGCGGAAGATGCTTCTCGCAGCCTGTTTTGGTTCAGTGGGAAAGATGCAGACCATGGACACCATTTGCAACCACGGCGGCAATTACGTTGATGTGCTTTTGCGCCAGTTTTGCATCGGTGTTCAGCAGCCCGGAAAGTCCGTTCATTACAAAAATCAGGATGGCACCGACATTTTCATATTGGGACGGCTCGATATTGTCACCTTTGATTTTTTCCAGAATGGCATCCCGCAAATGCTGCGTAAAGCGGTTCATCGCGGATACCGGAACCACACCGAGGTAATCCGTTGCCTGCTGGAGAGAAGCAAACATCTCCTGCACAAAGGCCTCCGGCTCATCCAGTAGCTGCTGTGCGCCGCCCATATTGTCGCAGACGAGCTGGACCGTCTGCCGCTCCATTTCGGCGGTGAGTGCATCCAGCGTTTCATAGTGGGAATAAAAGGTCGTTTTGTTGATCTCGGCGCGTTCGGCAATTTCCTTGACCGTGATCTTTTCAATGGGCTTCTCCCGCAGCAAGTCGATAAACGCTTTCTGAATGGCACGCTTCGTTTTTTTGACCCGGATATCCATACAATTCCTCCGTCAATGTATTTCGTAAAGGATGCTTAACCAACGCTTGGAACGTGATCCGTTGCTTAAACACCGGACACGCCGGAAGCTGCTGATTGCAGCCTCTGCGGCATAGTGCTATTATAGCACCACAGAGATGGATAAGCAACTAGGAGTTGCAAATCTAGTTCGTGAATACGAAAAATAAAAATATGGAGGATGCTTTATGAAAATGATGGACTTCAACAGTGTCAAAGGCAAAGTAGCTATCGTGACCGGCGCAAGCCGCGGTATCGGCCGCGCCATTGCCGAGTGCTTCGGCGAAAACGGTATGAAGGTGGTCTGCGCAGCCCGCAGTGCCCAGCAGGGCCAGGCTGTGGCAGACGGCATCTGCGCCAAGGGCGGCGATGCCATCTTTATCCAGACCGATTGCAGCAAGGCTTCCGCCATCAAGGAACTGGTGGACAAGACGGTTGCCCATTACGGCAAGCTGGATGGCGTTGTCAGCAACGCAGGCATCGGCATGGGCGGCACACCGCTGCATGAGTATGAGGTAGAGGATTACGAGAAGATCTTCTCCCTGAACAGCGAGGGCGTCTTTGCCGGGATGAAGTACGGCGCAGAGGCCATCCTCAAGAGCCACAGCGAGGGCGGCTTCCTCATCAATGTGGCCTCGGTGGCAGGTCTTGTGCCCCAACGTGGACAGGCACTGTACAGCGCTACCAAGTTCGGCGTGGTTGGCATGACCCGTGCAGCGGCACTGGATTATGCGGAATACGGCATCACCGTCAACGCCATCTGCCCCGGTTACACCAAGACCAGCATCTTTGGCGATGCACCGGCTGCGGCCATGGACTTTTTTGCATCCGACTGCCCGGCAAAGCGGATGGGCGACCCGGAGGAGTGCGCTGCACTGGCACTCTTCCTTGCCAGCGGTCTGGCACGGTACATTACCGGCGCAGCCATTCCGGTGGACGGCGCACTGTCTGCCGGGCACCAGAGCATCAGCAGCTGGAAGCACCCGGAAATTTTGACCGGCGGCAAGCTGAACAGCCAGAGCACCATTGCAGCCCTGATGGAAAACGAGGCCGCAAAGGCCGTTGTGGAGCAGTACCTTCCCGGTTTTGCTGACAATCAGCAGGCAAAGGCTGCCTACGGTATGACCTTTGGCAAGATTGGCCCCATGCTGGGTCTGCCGGAAACGGCGCTGAAAGCACTGCTGGATGCGCTGGACAACCTGTGACCGAAACCGCTCTGAAAGCCCCATGACCGGGGCTTTCGTTCTGCCCGCGTGCAGTTGATTTTTGGAGGAGATCATGAAAAACGAAGCACTTTTCCGTACCGGCTCTGTCTGGAAGTCCATTTTTTCCATGGCAGTGCCCTCCATCATCATTATCCTTGTCATGGTGCTGTACAACATGGCAGATATGTTTTTTGTGGGCTGTCTGGGCGACACCGCACAGGTGGCGGCGGTCTCCGTTGTGGGACCGGTGTTTTCGATCCTTGCGGCAGTAGCGACCATGCTTGGCGCAGGCAGCAGTGCCATCATCGCGCGCTGCTTTGGCGCGGGTGAGATCGAGCAGGGCAGAATTTGTTCTTCGCTCTGCTTCTGGACCAGCTTTTTTCTGGGCGTTCTGGTCAGCATCGGTCTGCTGGTGGGCAGAGTGCCGCTTTTGGGGATGCTGGGCTCCAATGCAGAAATTTTTCCCTATGCGGAGCGGTATCTTCAGGTTCTGGCACTGGGTGCACCGTTTTTCATCCTGTCCAACAGCATGGCGATGCTGGTGCGTGCAGAGGGCGCAGCAAAAGAGGGCATGATCGGCAATCTTCTGGGCACGCTGGTCAACTGCATTTTTGACCCGCTGTTCATTCTGGTGCTGAACTTCGGGGTCAGCGGTGCGGCTGCCGCCAGTGTGCTGGGCAACCTTGTGGCGACTGCCTGCTACCTGCGCTACATCGTTAAGCACGGCACGGTGCTGACCGTTGACTTCCGCCCGGCTCTGAAAAAGCCGCAGATGCTGGGCGAGCTGCTGGCCATCGGTCTGCCCAACGGCATCAGCAGCCTGCTGGCCGGGTTTGCGTCCTCCTTCAGCAACCGGCTGCTGGTGACCCACGGCACAGCGGCGGTCGCAGCCATGGCGGCGGCAGGCAAGACGACCATGGTCATCAGCATGATCGCCATGGCGGTCTGCATGGGCTGCCAGCCGCTTCTGGCGTACAGCTACGGCGCGGGCGACGCGAAACGCCTGAAACAGCTTTTGAAGGATCTGTTCCTCCTGACCGTTGTCTTTGGCGTTCTTGCCGGAGCAGCCAGCTTTGCCGGACGCAATGCGCTGATCGGGATGTTCATCAAGGAAGAAGGCGCCTTCCGTCTGGGAACGCAGCTGGTGGTTTATCTTGTTCTGGGCAGCCCGGTGATCGGCCTGACCTATCTGGCAACCAACCTGTTGCAATCTGTAGGCCGGGCGAGCGGTGCGGTGGTGCTCTCTCTTTTGCGGCAGGGCCTGCTGCTGATCCCGCTGCTGTACCTGATGAATGCGCTTGGCGGCGTGCAGGGCATTGCGGCAGCGCACCTGATGGCAGACGTGGGCGCTGCGGTCATCTCTGCAGGCATTCTGCTGCACTGGCTCCGGGCATCGGTGGAAAAAACGGCGGAAGTATGATATACTGCTTTTATTAATGAGCCGGAGGGGTTACACATGGATGTTCTCCAGAATATGATGCTGTTTTCCGAGCTTGTCCAGTGCGGCGGGAATGTATATACATGGTGCTATGATGCACAGGGAAAGCTGCTGCGGAGCAACTGCCCGGACGAGGCTTTTCTTGCCAGTGCATTTGAACTGTTCGGCTGCAAACAGCGGATGCTGGAGCATGGGAACCGGGACGATGTGCCCGTTACCCTGGGGACGGCATTGGGCCTTTTGTGGGGAGCAGCCTTTGAAAAGGAAGAGGGAAAGCTGAAGCGCATCTGGGTCATTGGGCCTGTGTTCTATCAGGATGTGACCATGCGGGGCGTGGAGGAAGGGCTGAAATATTACAGCAAGCTGGAGATCAGTGTGGCATGGACGATCCAGCTTTACGAAGCCCTTGAAAAAGTCCCTACCTTGCAAAACACCATCCTGAGCCGCTATTTGCTGATGATGCACTACTGCCTGACCGGGCAGCGGCTGGAACTGAGCAGTGTGAACAGCAGCACAGCGCAGGAGGAGCGGCTGAAAAGTGCCGCAATTCCCCACGACCGGCATAAGATCTGGATGGCAGAGCAGGGAATGCTGCAGATGGTCCGCACCGGAGACTTAAATTATAAGCAGGCGCTTTCCAACAGCATGAGCATGAGCGCGGGCGTGCCAGTGCAGAGCAGCGATGTTCTGCGCCAGAGCAAGACCTCCATCATCGTGTTCACCTCGCTGGTGTGCCGTGCCGCCATTGAGGGCGGGCTCTCCCCGGAGGAGGCGTACTCGCTGGGAGACAGCTACATTCAAACCACAGAGGCGGCAAAATCGCTGGATGAGTTGAGCCCCCTTGCCATGATGATGTATGATGACTTCATCCGGCGTGTCCACAAGCACCGGACGAACCCCAACCTCAGTATGCAGATCCAGAAATGTGTGGATTACATTGAGATGAATCTGGACAAAAAGATCGTGGCGGAAGATCTTGCTGCTTTGGTGGGCTACACGGAATATTACCTCACCCATAAATTCAAGGAAGAAACGGGTCTGAGCGTAACGAACTATGTAAAGTTTGCAAAGGTGGAACGTGCAAAGGTTCTGCTGAAAAGCACCCCCCTCAGCGTCCGGGAGATCTCCGAGCAGCTTGGCTTTGCCACCCGCAATTATTTCAGTGCAGTCTTTCAACAAGTTACCGGAAAAACGCCCATGGAATTCCGGGAAAAATAAAGCAGAACAGGCATCCTGCGTTACCGTCTGGCGGTATCGGGCAGGATGCCTGTTCTGCTATGATGAAGAAAAATGGGGGAGAATGGCTCAGTTGAGGAACTTCTCGTTCAGGGTCACGCCAAAGTCGCGGGCAATGGCGCGCAGGTCGTCGTCGGTGATGGTCTGCCGGATGATGCCGCCGCCCATGGAGAGCACCTTGACGTAAATTTCGGCGCTCTTCTCAATGGTGTGGGCCAGACCGAAGGTGATGTCAAAGTCCGGGCCGGAAGCAAACAGACCATGCTGTGCCCAGATGGCGGCCTGATAGGTTTTCATCAGCTCGCTGGTGGCCATGGCAATGTCTGCCCCGCCGGGCACCATCCACGGGCAGACGCCCACGCCCTCCGGGAACACCACCGGGCACTCGGTGGCACTCTGCCACAGGGCACGGGTGAAGTCCCGGTCGGTCAGGGGCAGAATGTAGGTCAGGGCAATCACGTTGGTGGCATGGCAGTGGTAGATGACGCGGTTTGCACCGTTGGTTGCTGCCTTGCGGACGCTGTGGTTCATGAAGTGGCTGGGGAACTCGGAGGTGGGCTTTGCGCCGTCCTCCAAGCCCCAGACGATGCGCCAGCTGTCACCCTTGTCGTTGATCTCCACAATGCCGATGCTGTGGACAGGATCCGGCTCTACATTGCGGAAGAATTTGCCGGAGCCGGTGGTGATGAAATACTCCCCGGCCAGATTATCCGCCTGCACCCCCATGTTCACCCACTGCCGGGGCTGGGGGTCAAAGAAGGGGCGGCACTGGGCCACTTCTTCTTCCTTCATGCGGTAGGTAAGGTTGCCGCCGTTACGCTCGTGCCAGCCCTGCAGCCAGCCATCGTTGCACATCCGCATAAAGCCTTTTACGATCTCAATATCCAGAATACCCATGATAAATACCTCTCTCATTCAAATGCGCTTGCACAGCACATTCTGCTCGTAAGCTTTTACTTCCTCAAACCATGCGCCGTCCACCGGCACACCGTTCCGGCGGCAGTATTCGTCCCAGACCTCCCCAAAGGGCAGGGTCTTCAGCTCCTCCTGCCGTACCATCAGCTCGGTGAACTGGTTGGTGTCCTGCAGCTCCTGCAGCGCCGTGTGCGGGGTGCACAGGGCAGACAGCAGCGCCTTTTCCACATTGCGGAAGCCCACCGTCCATGCGGAGATGCGGTTGATGGAGGCGTCAAAGTAATCCAGTGCAATGTTCACCCGGCCGTCCAGACCACCGCAGCGCACGATCTCCTTGCAGATCTCCTTGGTTTCATCGTCGAACAGCACCACATGGTCGGAGTCCCAGCGGATGGGGCGGGTGATGTGGAGGGCGATCTCCGGGAAGAAGGCCAGCAGGGCAGGGATCTTATCGCTGACCACCTCCGTGGGGTGGTAGTGGCCGTTATCCATCAGGGGAATGCACTTTTCCCGGTTGAAGGCGGCATAGCTCAGGGCAAACTCCGCGCTGCCTACGGTGTAGGCCTCCACGCCGATGCCGAACACCTTGCTCTCGATGCAGGGTTTTACCAGGTTGAAATCGTAAGGCTCACTCAGAATCTCGTCAATGCTGGCCTTGTAGCGGTCGCGGGGGCCTTTGCGGTCAGCCGGTACGTCCTTGAAGCCGTCGCCCGTCCAGATGTTCATGGTGCAGGGTTGCCCCAGTTCTTCGGCCAGATACTGACTGATGCGGATGCAGGCCTTGCCGTGTTCCACCCAGAATTTCCGGGTTTCCTCATTGGGGCTGGCAAGGGTCAGCGGGTCGCACTTGGGGTGAGAGAAAAAGGTGGGGTTAAAGTCTGCCCCCAGCCCTCTTGCCTTGCAGAAATCCACCCATTTTTTGAAGTGCTTCGGCTCCAGTTTATCCCGGTCCACCCACGGGTTCTCTGCGTCAAAAATGGCGTAGGAGGCGTGGAGATTGATCTTTTTGGTGCCGGGGCAGAGGGACAGCACCTTGTCCATGTCTGCCATCAGCTCCTCCGGGGTGCGGGCACGGCCGGGGTAGTTGCCGGTGGTCTGGATGCCGCCGGTCAGGGGCTTGGTGGGGTCGGTGTCAAAGCCCCTAACGTCATCTCCCTGCCAGCAGTGCAGGGAGATGGGCACGGTCTTTAACCGGGCCATGGCTGCCTCGGTGTCCACGCCAATGGCGGCGTAGCGGGCTTTTGCTTCTGTGTAACTCATACAGTTCCTCCTTATTGAATGTTCATCTGAATCTTCAAATTGCCGATGGCGGTGGCCTCGATGGGCAGTGCCACCACCTGTTTTCCGGTATAGTGGGCAGTCAGCTGGTTCAGGGTAGCGTTCTTTGCGCCGCCGCCTGCGATGTAGAGCTTATCCCAGTGCTGCCCGGTCACAGCCTCCATCTCACGATAGGCTTCCCCGTAGCAGTACGCCAGCGAATGATAGATGCTGTTGATTAGGTCCGCATCCGTGGCAGGGGCTTCGCCGGTCTCGGCGAGAGCTGTGCGAATCTCCGCGCGCATATCCTGCGGGGCGGAGAAGCGGGCTGCGTTCACATCAAAAATGCGGGTGTAGGTGCTAGTTTTGGCCAACTCCACCATCTCGGCAAAGGAGATGCCCAGCTGCTTTTGCACACATTGGATGATCCACAGACCCATGATGTTTTTCAGGTAGCGGATGTACCCCACGCCGCCTTCGTTGGTAAAGTTTGCCTTGCAACTTTCCGGGCTGGTGATGGGCTTTGCCAGCTTGACCCCCAGCAAACTCCATGTGCCGGAGGATAAAAACGGTGCATCCCCCTGCTCCATGGGGATGCCCTCCACCGCGCTGGCGGTGTCGTGGGTAGCGCACAGCACCACCTTGGTCTGTCCGCCTACTTCGGTGGCAATGTCCGCTTTCAGTGCTCCCAGTACCGTGCCGGGTGCGGTCAGCTTGGGGAACATCGTTTCCGGTAGGCCCAGTGCCTGCAAGATTTCCGGGTCGTACTCTCCGGTCAGGGCATTCACAAGGCCGGTGGAGGTGGCATTGGTGTACTCCCGCGCCTTCACGCCGCAGAGCCGCCACAGCAGGTATTCCGGGATCATCAGAAAGTCCTCGGCTTCGGCCAGCCGACCGGCTTTTTTGTCGGCATACAGCTGATAAATGCTGTTGAAGGGCTGGAACTGGATGCCGGTGCGCTGGTAAAGCTGCGCAAAGGGCAGAATGCTGTGGACTTCGGGGATCACTGCCTGCGTCCGGTCGTCCCGGTAGGCGTAGACAGGGTAGAGGGGCTGACCGTCTTTCAGCAGCACATAGTCCACCGCCCATGTGTCGATAGAAAGGCTCTCGATGACCGGGTACTTTGCAAAGGCTTCCCGGATGCCCTGCTTCACGTTGGCAAACAGGCTGTCGATGTCCCATTCCAGATGGCCGTCCACCCGCTGGACGCTATTGGGAAAACGGTACACTTCCTCGGTGTGGAGAACACCGTTCTCCATCCATCCCACAATGTGCCGTCCGCTGGACGCACCAATGTCGATGGCAAGATAGTTTTTGTGCATAATGGGCCTCCTGTGTGGCTTTGACTGTTACCAGTATAGCCCCAGGATGCCGGCGTTTCCATCCGCAAAGGTGACGCATTTTTTGTGAAAAGTCTACTCTTGCATCGCAAAGGCTGGTGCGCTATACTGGGTACAGAAAGAGAGGAACCAGAAGATGCTGACCTACAACATGGATGTGACCCCGGAAAGCGTTTGGAAGCGCACCACCCCCAGCGAAGCAGAACTGGCACAGCCCTATTACTGCACCGAGGCAGGGGTGTTTTACGCCCAGCAGCATTTTTCCACCGCCCGCACGGATAAAGAAAGCTATCTGCTGTTCTACACCCTCCGGGGGGCAGGGCTCATCGAGCAGGGGGAAAGCCATGTGGTGCTCAGTACCGGGCAGGCATTGCTGCTGAACTGCCGCACTCCCCAAAGCTACTGCACCGCTCCGGGGCAAAGCTGCTGGCACCATTACTGGGTGCATCTGGACGGCGCAGGGGTGGCCGCCATGGAGCCGCTGCTGCTGCCGGGCAAAAAACTGACCCCGGTGCAGCTCACCGGGATCAAGATGCAGGAATGTTTTGAAACGCTTTTGGCACAGATAGAGCGCAGTACCGTGGACGGCATGGTGACTGCCGGTCTGGTGCTCCACGAGATGCTGGCTTTGTGTGCCCGGAGCATCCTTGCACAGGCCGAGGCCACCAGCGCACGGCAGGTGATCCTACAGGCGGCAGAGATCCTGCGTAAAAATTACCAGAGGGAGCTTTGCCTTGCCGACCTGCTGGCAGAGGCCCACATGAGCAAAAGCTATTTTCTGCGCCTGTTCCGGCGGTATATGGGCACAACGCCGTATAACTATCTGGTCAACTTCCGCATCACACAGGCAAAGGAACTGCTGGTGCTTACCGACCACAGCGTCAGCGAGATCGCACAGGAGGTAGGCTTTGGCGATGCCAGCAACTTTTCCACCCGCTTTGCAAAAGCCACCGGGCAAAGTCCCCTGCAATACCGCAAAAGCGCACTGAAGCCGGTGGAGGGGGCAAGGTGAGCGGAGGAATTGTGTCAAAATGACACAATTCCTCCGCTCACCTTCAAAGAACCATGAGATGTGAATGTTTTGCCTTTATGGGAGTTCATGTTTTTTACTGAATCTCGTGAAAAGGCGTATAAAAAGCTTGCAATCATCTGTAAAATGTGATATATACATTATACGAAACGTTGCTTTGAAAGAACGCTCCACCGTTCAATGATGTATAAATGGGAGGTGCCTGCCATGACCGCTGTGATCTACGCCCGCTATTCTACTGACAGTCAGCGCGAAGAATCCATCGAAGGTCAGATTCGGGAATGCACCGCCTACGCGGAAAAGAACGGATTCACGGTGGTCAAGCACAATCGCAAGTCAAGAAAATAGCGTAACACGAAAACAGCATATTTGCAATATGCAATCCAACGATGTTGCAAACGATTGAAAAAGTTGGATTGCGATGGCTGCTTCGTTTCCGCAAGCTGGACATGACCCAGCCGGAGCAGCGGCAGGCACTGGTGGATACCTTCATCAATGCCATCTATCTCTACGATGATAAGGTTCTCATTACCTTTAACTATAAGGAAGGTACGGAGACGGTCGCTTTCGGGGAAGCCGTGAAAGCGGAGAAAAGTTCGGATATGAGTGCGCGAGGTGCACTAATAAAAGAGCGTTGAATCGTAAGATTTTGCGCTCTTTTTCTATGTAAGAAAGCGGCTGCACACTTTCTGCACACCGTTTGCACATTTGCCCGAATCAGGGGCTTTTCTGCGCATGATTTGCACAGCTTGCTTTCCTTTGCATAAAAAGAAGAGATGTTAAGCGAACAAGGCTCTCGTCAACTCTCTGCGTTCATCTGCGTCCATCAGCCGGACGGCTTCAAGGATCTCCTTGCCAGAGATTTTTGTTGCCGCCGGCTTTTCGTTTTGCCGGGGCTGAGGTGCTGCCGGGGTCAGGTCTTGGGAATAGAAGTTCGCTTCAATCTTCTCGGTCAGCTCCAGCCGGGGCTTGTCCTGCGTGTGGGCGTAGGTGTCCATCAGGACAGATGCCGTCGCATGGCCGGTGTTGCCTTGCACTGACTTGAAGTCACCATCCGACTGCAAGAGCTGGTAGGTGGCACTGGAGTGCCGCAGACCGTGAAACGCGATCTGCTCAAACTCCGGGTGTTCCGCTCTCCACAGGCGATGCCGAGGTCTGCTAAAGCAGACCACTCTATATTCGTGCGTAAGCACGCACATCTGGGCTGGCTGATTGCGAGAGCAATCAGCATTGCATTTTGTCAGCAGTTCCGGGGCGATGGGCAGACCGTCCGGGAGCCGGAACAGCTGCCCGCAGTTGCTGTACTTCTCCGGGGCGTTCTGCTCGTCCCGTTTGAGCTTTTCAAGCCATGCTTGAAGTTCCTCTTTCAGAGGTTTGGTCATATACAGGACACGGTTGGATTTCTTGGTCTTGGGCTTTTTCAGGATGAGGGAGGACTTGCTGCCCTCACGCCTGTCCGGGAAGGTGTAGTAGACCTGCTTGGGGTCGAGCTTTTCCAGAGCGTCCTTGTTGGCCCGCTGCATGGTCTTACTGACCGAGATAGTGCCACGCCCATCGGCTGCATCTGCCGCCGGTTTGCGCCAGATAATACCTAGTAGGATATAACGCACAGCATCATATCACTGGGCAAGGATTTCACCCTTGACCCCTGCAAAGAGCTGGTCTCGCCTGTCGGCTCGGTCGGTGCTTCAAAAGGTCAATGGCCTTTTGAGGTCGCCGCAGGCGACCCGCACCTCTCTGCATTCTTGCTCCGGGCAAGGCCCCTCCATCTTGCTGCGCAAGACCGTTCTGTCGCTTAAAAGCCCCACTGGGGCTTTCATTGCTCCGCTGCGCTGCGCAAACGCGAACTTTTGAGAACACGCCACTTTCGGCAGTGTGCAAGAAAAAACAATGAAAACTTTGGCAAAAAGAGAGAGGGCTGGACGGTGCCAGCCCTCTTGACAAGGAAAAACACAAGGCTCTTTATTATAATAAAGCTATAAGAACATAATAAAGGCAATTATTTGAAATTTTTGAAAAAACGGAAATCATTTTGATGATATGGGACGTTTTAATAGACAGGAAGGGGGTGAACC
>CAKTCY010000058.1 GCA_934540955.1 uncultured Faecalibacterium sp. | reverse complement strand
GTCTGGGACATCTTTTTGGGCAGGGGGATCAGCTTGAGCAAAGTGCGCAGCTTCTCCGAGATCATCAGGGTCACATAACCGTAGGCTTCGCCGCTGGTGCCCAGCACCACAGCAATATACTGGGTGTTTTCGGGCCGGGTCTCCACCTCCAGCTTATAATCGGAGCCATAGACAAGGTTGCCGGTGGCCTTGATGCGGATGCTGACGATATCATTTTCATCCTCTGCAGCAGTCGGCTCTGCGGCATCGGGCAGCGCCTCGCTGACAGCAGCGGTGCTTTCCGGCTGCTGAGACGCAGCCGAAGCAGGCATTGCCAGTACACCAAGCATCATGCTGACCGCAAGCAGCAGCGAGATCCATCGTTTGGCCTTCATACGAAAACCTCCTTTATTGTTTGGCATCATACCTACATTTTACCGCAAAACGATCCTAGGGTCAATAACGGGATTCAAGCCGGGCGCATCACTCCCCGATATAGGTAAAGCGGGGCTTTGTGACGCCGTCCCGGGTCACGGTCTCCAGCCACATGGCGGCGGGGCGCACCCACAGCCCGCCCTCGCCGTACAGGGCGCGGTACACCACCATTTCCTCCTCGGTCTCGCTGTGGTGTGCTACGCCCAGCACCTGATATTCGTTGCCTTTGAAGTGGCGGTAGCGCCCGGGGCGCACCGGATATTGCAGCTCCTTCATAATAGTTCCTTTCTTTTCTGCAAAAAGGGCTGCTGCGCCGGGCGGGTGCAGCAGCCCACAAACCTTATTTTATAAATATTACAGCGTGCTGTCCGTTCCGTCGCCGGAGGTCTGCTCGGCAGAGTACAGCAGCATCAGGTGGTTGGCCGAGGCCTCCAGCTGGCTCTTGGCCTGCCGCAGGGCGGCTTCCTCGGTCTCGTTCATCTTTTCGGGCTTATCCTTGCGCAGGCAGCGGCGCAGGTTGGCAAGGTCGGCTTTCACGCGGGCCTTTTCGTCCTTGTCCAGCTCCTTTTTGCACTTGGAAAGTGCCTCGTCTACCTTATAGGCCAGCACCTCGGCCTGATTGTGCAGGTCCAGCCGCTCCTTGCGGCGGCTGTCCTCGGCCTCGTAGGCGGCGGCGTCTGCCATGGCGCGCTGGATCTCGTTTTCGGAGAGGTTGGTGCTGCCGGTGATGGTGATGTTCTGCTCCCGCCCGGTGGCAAGGTCTTTTGCAGATACCTTCACCACGCCGTTCACGTCGATATCAAAGGTGACCTCGATCTGGGGCTTGGACGAAAAGCTTGCCCGGATGCCGTTCAGCTTGAACTTGCCCAAGGACTTGTTGTCCCGCGCAAAGTGGCGCTCGCCCTGCAGAACGTTGATCTCCACGCTGGTCTGCATGGGGCGGGCGGTGGTAAAGATCTGGCTCTTGCGGGTGGGGATCATGCTGTTGCGGGTGATCAGCGGGGTGGCGACCCCACCCAGCGTCTCGATGGACAGGGTCAGCGGGGTCACGTCCATCAGCACCAGCCCCTGCGCTGCCGCGCCGGTAGCACCCGCCAGCTTGCCGCCGCCCTGCAGCAGCGCACCCTGCACCGCTGCGCCCATGGCAACGCACTCGTCCGGGTTCAGGCTGTGGCTGGGCTCCTTGCCCAGCAGCTCCCGCACCTGCCGCTCCACGGCGGGCATCCGGGTGCTGCCGCCCACCAGCAGCACCTTGCCCAGCTGGCTGGCAGAAATACCGGCATCCCGCAGGGCGTTCTGCACCGGGGTCACGGTGCGGGACAGCAGATCGCCGGTCATCATCTCAAACTGCGGGCGGGACAACGCGATATCCAAGTGATGCGGCCCGTCCTTGCCCACCGTGATAAAGGGCAGGTTCAGCTGGGCAGAAGGCGCACTGGAAAGCTCCTTCTTGGCCTTTTCCGCCTCCTCCTTCAGCCGTCCCATGGCGGCGGGGTCCCGGGTCAGGTCGATGCGGTCAGACTTTTTGAATTCTGCCACCGCGTACTCCACGATGCGCTGGTCAAAATCGTCGCCGCCCAGATGGGTGTCGCCGCCGGTGGCAAGCACCGTAAAGGTGCCGTCCTCGATCTCGATGATGGACACGTCAAAGGTGCCGCCGCCAAGGTCGTAGACCAATATCTTCTGCGCGGCCTCGTTGTCCAAGCCGTAGGCCACAGCGGCGGCGGTAGGCTCGTTGATGATGCGCAGCACGTTCAGCCCCGCAATGCGGCCTGCATCCTGCGTGGCCTTGCGCTGGCTGTCGTCAAAATAGGCGGGCACGGTGATAACGGCCTCGGTCACCGGCTCGCCCAGATAGCTCTCGGCGTCCCGGCGGATCTTGGCAAGGATCATGGCGCTGATCTCCTGCGGGGCAAGGTCTTTGCCGTCAATGTGCGCCCGGTAGTCCGAGCCCATGTACCGCTTGATGCTGGAGATCGTGCGCCCGGAGTTGGTGGCGATCTGGCGCTTGGCCGCGCCGCCCACCAGACGCTCGCCGTCCTTGGTAAAGGCCACCACGCTGGGGGTGGTGCGCTCGCCCTCTGCATTGGTGATGACCACGGGCTTGCCGCCCTCCACCACTGCCACACAGGAATTGGTCGTACCCAGATCAATGCCGATCACTTTGCTCATACTGTTTCCTCTGTTTCTTGTCCGCCGTGTCTGCGGGCTGATTTTTCTCCAGTCTATCTTACCGGACGGCTGTGACCATTTTTTAGTCCAATTGTAAAGATTCTATGTTATATGCCGCCGGGGCCGTAGGCGGCTCGTGGGTCAGCTCGTAGAGCAGCTGTTCCGCTTCCTGTAACCAGCGGTCGGCGTCCGGCTCGTGCTCCCGCTGTAAAATGGTAAAAGCCTGCTTTGCTTCTGCCGCCTGCGCCAGCGCCTTTTTGCGGGAGGTGTAGCGCGTTTCGTACTGCGCCAGCCGCAGGCAGACCCGGGGCGTATACTCGATATCCGGCACCGCTGCCGCGCTCTGCCGCGCCCGGCGGTACCACAATAGCGCCTTGCCGTTGTCGCCCCGGGCGGCGCAGTCGTCGCCAAGGTTCAAAAGGGCGGCAGGCTCACCGCTTTCGGCAGCGGCTTTCCACAGCTTGCGCGCCTGCGCAGCGCTCTTGGACGCCCCGCGTCCCTGATACAGGCACTCGCCCAGCAGCGAGAGCCCGGCGGCATTGCCCTGCTCGGCAGCTTTCTGGTAGCACTCTGCCGCTGCCGTCCAGTGTCCGGCGCGGGCGGCCTCCTTACCGGCCTCGGCTTCCTCTGCACCGGGGCCCTCCGGGGTGTGGCCTGCGTGCAGCAGACCGTTGAGCAGCGCACCGTCCAGCGAGGCCGAATTGCTCCACGGGTCCAGCACCACGCCGTCGATGCCCGGGGTGTCCAGCGCCAGCTGCATAGCCTGCTCCAGGGTGCGGTCGGCCATGGGGCGGCTGCCGGTGCTGCGGTCTGCACCGGCAGCTGCCACCGAGGTGAACAGCGGCAGCCAGCAGCGCCCCTTATCGTTGCGCAGCGTCCACAAGGCAAGGCCATCGGCCTTTTCCGCCGGGATGGGGTGCTCCATCCACGGGGCGGGCGCACCCTGCGCCGAAAGCGCCGTTTGCAGCGGCACCAGCACATGGGTCTCCAGTTCCAGCGCGTAATTCAAAGCGCTCATCAAGGCCCAGAAACTTTCCTCGTTCTGTCCCTTGTACAGCCCCTGCACCGCCTGCTCGATGGCCGGGCAGCCGGTGCCGCGCGGGCTGTACACCGGTGCGGTGCGGCTGCGGCGGCTGCCCACCGGGCGGAAGCGTACCCCGCCGTCTGTTCGTCTTGCCATTGTGTTCACCATACTTCCCTATCAATATCAGCACTAAGGTGTATCTGAAAACAAAGAAAATGACGAATATTTCGCAAGCACAAGCGGGATTTAAGGCAAATAGCCGCAGGAATCCTTTGTGGATTTCAAGGCTGTTTAACGCAAAAGCCAGCTGTGCTTGTAGAAATAGGCTAAATTTTCGACTTTTCAGGTACACCCTAGTATAACAGGATTTGGCAGCTTGTACAATGCAAAACACAACTGCGGCACTGGATTTTCAGGATACATCGCGTTATAATAAGGTGTATTTTGACCCCGAAGGAGGAATTTTTTTGAACCGGATGCTTGGCTACCTGAAGGGCTACAAGCGCGAAAGCGTGCTTGCACCGCTCTTTAAGATGCTGGAAGCCACCTTTGACCTGTTTGTGCCGCTGGTCATGGCGGATATCGTTAATGTGGGCATTGCAGCACACGACCTGCATTATATTCTGGTGCGGTGCGGCCTTTTGCTGCTGCTGGCCTTTGTCGGCCTTACCTGCAGCCTGACCGCACAGTACTTTTCCGCCAAGGCGGCGGTGGGCTACTCCACCGCGCTGCGGCACGCCCTGTTTGCCCATATCCAGAGCCTGAGTTTTTCAGAGATGGATACGCTGGGCACCAGCACCCTGATCACCCGCATGACCAGCGATGTCAATCAGGTGCAGAGCGGACTCAACCTGTTTTTGCGCCTGTTCCTGCGCAGCCCCTTTGTGGTGCTGGGCGCTATGGTCATGGCCTTTACGGTCAACGCCCGGGCGGCAATGATCTTTGTGGTCACCATCCCGCTGCTCAGCGTGGTGGTGTTCGGCGTGATGGTGATCACCCGGCCGCTGTATAAGACGGTGCAGACCCGGCTGGACCGGGTGCTTGGCCTGACCCGCGAGAACCTGACCGGCGTGCGCGTGGTGCGCGCCTTTGACAAGGAGCAGAGCGAGATCGACCGCTTTGAGGACGCCAACGCCCTGCTGACCGGGATGCAGCTGCACGTCGGCCACCTTTCGGCGCTGATGAACCCGCTGACCTATGTGCTCATCAACCTTGCCATCGTGGCGCTGCTGTATGTGGGCAGCATTGAGATCAACGTGGGCGGCATGGCCTCCGGCGATGTCATCGCGCTGGTGAACTACATGAACCAGATCCTTGTGGAGCTGGTAAAGCTTGCCAACCTCATCGTGCAGATCAGCAAGGCGCTGGCCTGCGCGGGCCGTGTGCAGGCAGTGCTGGATACCAAGCCCGGCATGACCTTCCCGGCTGAGCTTCTGGGCGAAGTGCCCGCCGACAAGACCGGCGATGCCGTGCGCTTTGACCATGTGGGCCTGACCTATGCCGGCGCAGGCGCACCCAGCCTGACCGATATCAGCTTTACCGCCAAAAAGGGCCAGACCATCGGCGTCATCGGCGGCACCGGCAGCGGCAAATCCAGCCTTGTAAACCTCATCCCGCGCTTTTACGATGCCACCGAGGGCAGCGTGGAGATCTTTGGCCGCCCTGTAGCCAGCTACCCCCGGGACGCTTTGCGCGGCCGGGTGGCGGTGGTCATGCAGAAGGCACAGCTCTTCGGCGGCACCATCCGCTCCAATCTGCTGTGGGGCAACAAGGATGCCTCTGACGCCGACCTGTGGGCAGCGCTGGAAACAGCGCAGGCCGCGGACTTTGTGCGTGCAAAGCCCCTTGGGCTGGACGAGCCGGTGGAGCAGGGCGGACGCAATCTCTCCGGCGGACAGAAGCAGCGGCTCACCATCGCCCGTGCGCTGGTAGGCAAGCCGGACATTTTGATTTTGGACGACAGCGCCAGCGCGCTGGACTACGCAACCGACGCTGCCCTGCGCAAGGCACTGGCGGCGCTGCCCGGGGCACTGACCGTGTTCATCGTCAGCCAGCGTGCCGCCAGCCTGCAGCACGCCGACCAGATCTTAGTATTGGATGACGGCCATCTGGTGGGCATCGGTACCCACAGTGCGCTGCGCAGCAGCTGCCCGGTGTATGAGGAGATCTACGAGAGCCAGTTCAAGAAAGGGGAGGCAGAAGCATGAGTGCAAAAGCAAAAAACAAGCTGACCCCGCAGCAGCGCAAGGCCACCCTGAACCGGGTACTGCACAAGATCCGTCCCTACAGTGCCTTTGTGGTGTGCAGCCTGCTGGTGGCGGCGGTCAGCGTAGCCGCCCAGTTGTATATCCCCATCCTGTGCGGTGACGCCATTGATAAAATGCTGGGCAAGGGCAATGTAGACCTTGCCGGGGTGCTGCGCATTGCAGTGAGCATCCTCGTGGTGGCTGGTGTGGCTGCCCTTGCACAGTGGCTTTTGAGCGTGTGCAACAACCGCATCACCTTCTCGGTCAGCCGCGATTTGCGCAACGAAGCGCTGCGCAAAATCCAGACCCTGCCGCTGTCCTATCTGGACAGCCACCCCTCCGGCGATATCGTCAGCCGCATGGTGGCAGATGTGGACACCTTTGCGGACGGTCTGCTGATGGGCTTTACCCAGCTGTTCTCCGGCATTCTGACCATTTTTGGCACCCTGCTGTTCATGCTGCAGGAAAACGTGCCCATCACGCTGGTGGTGGTGTGCATCACCCCGCTGAGCCTTGTGGTGGCGGGCTTTCTGGCAAAGCGCAGCTACGGCTACTTCCAGAGCCAGAGCACCGTGCGCGGCAAGCAGACCGCGCTGGTCAACGAGATGATCGAGGGCCAGAAGGTGGTGCAGGCCTTTGGCCACGAGGCCGAGAGCCTTGCCGCCTTTGACGAAGTAAACGGACAGCTGCAGGACGTGAGCCTGAAGGCCATCTTCTTCTCCAGCCTGACCAACCCCGCCACCCGCTTTGTGAATAACATCGTATATGCGGGCGTGGGCCTTGTGGGTGCACTGTACGCCGTGCGCGGCGGCATCACCATCGGCCAGCTGAGCGTCTTTTTAAGCTACGCCAACCAGTACACCAAGCCCTTCAACGAGATCTCGGGCGTGGTCACCGAGCTGCAAAATGCACTGGCCTGCGCCGCCCGGGTGTTCGAGCTGCTGGACGCCGAGGATCAGGTGCCGGAAGCCGAAAACGCCGCCGCCTTGCAGCCAGACGGCCATGTGCAGTTACAGGACGTGTCCTTCCGCTATCTGCCCGACCGTCCGCTCATCGAGGGGCTCTCGCTGGACGTACAGCCCGGCCAGCGCATCGCCATCGTAGGCCCTACCGGCTGCGGCAAGACCACCCTCATCAACCTGCTCATGCGGTTCTATGATGTGAACGGCGGCAGCATCAAGGTGTCCGGCACGGATATCCGGGATGTGACCCGCGCCTCTCTGCGCGGCAGCTACGGCATGGTGCTGCAGGACACATGGCTGCGTGCCGGTACGGTGCGGGAGAACATTGCCTACGGCAAGCCGGACGCCACCATGGATGAGGTGATCGCCGCCGCCAAGGCCGCCCACGCCCACAGCTTTATCCGCCGCCTGCCCGAGGGCTACGATACCGTCATCGCAGAGGACGGCGGCAACATCAGTCAGGGACAAAAGCAGCTGCTCTGCATCGCCCGCGTGATGCTCTGCCTGCCGCCCATGCTGATTTTGGACGAGGCCACCTCCTCCATTGATACCCGCACCGAGGTGCGCATCCAGAAGGCCTTTGCCCGCATGATGCAGGGACGCACCAGCTTCATCGTGGCGCACCGCCTTTCCACCATCCGGGAGGCAGACGTTATCCTTGTGATGAAGGACGGCCACATTGTGGAGCAGGGCAACCACGACCAGCTGCTGGCGCAGGGCGGCTTCTACGCCAAGCTCTACAACAGCCAGTTCGAGGGCGTGCAGACCTGAGAGGACTGTTGTATCCTATCCAGATCGTAATAACGGATGGCGAAAATGCGTTTTGTTGATTAAAACAGGCCGAATGGGCACTCGTTCATAGAATGTTAATAATATATTAACATTCAGTACACCACTTTTCGGTATACATAGGGCAACAAAGGCGCGCAGTGCGCCGAACCCCCGCCAAAAAGGGCAGAAACGCACAGACTGCTGTGGTGTGCAGCGGCCTTGGAAATGCCCTTGGTACAGGAAAGGAAACGTTACTTATGAAAATTGGTTTTTGGGAACTTATCGTCATCGTCATCGTGGCGTTTGTGTTCATCGGCCCGGACCAGCTGCCTGTCTACGCCAAGAAGATCGGCAAGATGCTCCGCGAGCTGAAGAAATACACCGGCGCTGCTTCTGAGGAGATCCAGAAGAACGTGGTGGAGCCGCTGAACGAGATCCAGGCACCCCTGAAGGAGGCTGTTGCCCCCCTGACCGATATCAAGAAGGATATCGACAGCAGTATGCGGGACGTGACCAAGAGCTTTACCGGCATTGGCAAGACCAGCAAGGAGGAGGCCGCAAAGCAGCAGGCTGAGACCGAGGAGGTCACCGACCTGACCGAGGATGCTGTGGAGGAGCTGCCTGAGCAGCCCGCCGAAGCCCCGGCTGAAGCAGCCGAGACCGCCGAGACCGCCCCGGTCGAAACTGTGGAAGCTGTGGAAGCCCCTGCCGAAAAGCCGGAGCAGCCCGCCGCAGAGCCGGTGGCTGAGCCTGTGCAGGAGGCCCCTGCCGCAGCCGAGGAGGCCGCCGAGGCTGCACCCGCTGAGGAAGCAAAGGTGTAAGCTGCCCTACTTATTTATGGATGCACCCGCGCCCGCGGTTGCCAGATACATTCTGTAATACGCCCGCCACGCGGCGCGGCAAGAAAAAGGAGATCTTTATTATGCGTATTGGTACTAATGAGCTGCTGATCATTCTGGTTGTCGTTCTGCTGATCTTCGGACCCAAGAACCTGCCGAAGCTGGGCAAGATGTTCGGTAAGACCATCAATGGCTTCAAGAAGGGCATGGAGGACGAGGACGCTGAGGAGTCCGAGGAGACCGTGAAGAAGGCTGCTAAGAAGGACGAAGACGAGGAGTAATTGTGGCTACAAACAAAAAGCGCAAAAAGAAAGCCGAAGTCATGGCAGAGGACGGCAGCATGACGCTGACCGGCCATCTGAAAGAGCTGCGGAACCGGCTCATCATCTGCGCGGTGGTGTTTGTGGTGGGCGTAGTGGTCTCGCTGGCGTATGCAGACCGTCTGATCGATCTGCTTACCGCCATGGGCCGCGACTTTTACCAGTTCGTGTCCATTGCCCCGCAGGAAAAACTGATGCAGTATTTCCGGGTGTCCATTCTGGCCGGCGTGGTGGTAACGGTGCCTGTGGCCTTTTACAACATCTACGCCTTTGCAAAGCCGGGCCTGAAAAAGAGCGAGAGCGCCTTTTTCAAGCTGGTCATGCTGCTGGGTCTGATCTTGTTCTGCGTGGGCGTGCTGTTCGCCTATAAGCTCATGATGCCGTTCATGCTGCGTTTCCTCAGCACCGGCATCGAGGGTGCTGAGTACATCCAGACCACCACCAGTATCGAAAGCTACGTCAACCTCTGCCTGACCATGTTCATCATCTTTGGCTGTGTGTTTGAGATGCCGCTGATCACCATCATCCTTTCCAAGATGGGCATCATCAACCCGCAGATCCTCAAGCAGGTGCGCGGCGTAGCCATCGTGGTCATCTTCTTCATCGCCGCTGTGGTCACCCCGCCGGACATCGTGTCCCAGTGCATGGTGGCTATCCCCATGGTGCTGCTGTATTTCGTCAGCATCTTCCTGAGCGGCATCTTCTATAAGCCGCGGGATACGGACGAGGATGACGAGGACGAGGAGGAAGAGAAGAGCGAGGACTGATCCCGCTTCCGTTCCGGTTTTCATCAACTGAATCAAAAGCCGCTGCACCGCATGGTGTGGCGGCTTTTTCTGTTTGCCAGAACGAAAGCCTTCACCAAAGGGAGCGCTAACCCTCTCAGTCAAAGCCTGTCGGCTTTGCCAGCTCCCCCGAGGGGGGAGCTTTTCGCCATCGGCCGGTAAGTAGAGTAAAACCTCCCCCTTTCGGGGGAGGTGGCACGGCGCAAGCCGTGACGGAGAGGGTTTCCCACAGAGCATTGGCTTTCCGCTGAATATGCCCAAAGCACAAGCGGTGGGCATTCCAAATCTACCCTCGCACTGGACAATCACCCCCTGTTCGCGGTATACTGAAAGCTGAATGAAATGCAAAAAACGAGGTCGCAGCATGGTGGAACAGGCAAACGAACTGATATTGGATCTCTTACCCCTTTCGGCACAGACAGCACGGCTGGTGCGGGTGTACGGCACAGCGCCCTGCGTGGTGCTGCCGGGCACTCTGCCCGCCCCGGAGGGCGGCAGCCTTGCCCTGACCGAGCTGGGCGACTATTGCTTCTCGGAAAAGCCCCGCAGTCTGCCTGCGGCGGATGCCCTCTGCCGCTACGCGGTAGGCGCGGACGGCACGGCGCGGCTGACCCGGGCATTCGGGCAGGCGGTGGAGCAAAAGCCCGCCCACCGGTACGATTTTGACCTTGACGCCCCGGCCGCGGACGAAGAGGAGCTGCACCCGGTGTGCGGCAGCTTTCTGGAGGAAGTCACCCTGCCGGACAGCGTGCAGGTCATTGGCAGCTGCGCCTTTTACAACTGCCGCAGCCTGCGTCTGCTCACCGTGGGCAGCGGGGGACTGACCGTTGGCAGCGATGTGTTTTTGAACTGCTTTGCGCTGGAAACTCTGCGGGTACAGGCCGCGCCGGAGCAGCCCACCGGGCTGTTTGCGCTGGTGAACAACATCACCGAGGCGGTGCAGGCGCAGTTCTGGCCCGCCGAGACCGCAGCGCCGCTGGCGGCGCTGTGGTACCCCGCCTACTGGGAGGATATCGAGGAGACCCCCGCCCACATCCTGCTGCACACCTTTTCCGGGCAGGGATACCATTACAGACAGTGTTTTCTCGACAATAAATTCCTCCCCGCAGAATATGACGCCATCTTTCCGCAGGGGCACGACGCCGATGACGCCGCCGTTATGGCCATGCTCTGCTTTGCCCGCCTGCGGTATCCGTGGCAGCTGACCGAAGCTGCCGCCGGGCACTACCGGGCGTTTCTGGCAGCCAACACCGACCGGGTGTTCGCCCGCCTTTTAAAGGCGCAGGACACCGACAGCATCCGCGCCCTGCTGGCGCTGGACGTGCTGGATAAAGCCGCTTTTGCGTCCGCCGCCGCCCTTGCCGCCAAGGCAGAGAACGCCGCCGCTGCCGCCCTGCTGGCAGACGCAGAACACAAAAAATATGCCCCCCAGCCCAAAAAGCAGCGGTACGATTTTGATTTTTGAGAGGTGACCACACGTTGCCAAAGGAAAAATTTTTCGACCCCCGCAAGCCCTTCCAGTCCCAGCGGCCGGAGACCCACGAGGAGTGGCAGGCGCGCATGGGCGGCGAGGTGCTGGCGGTGGTGCGCAGCGGGCTGTATCTGGACTTCCGGTTTCTGGATATGGCACTCAGCGCCCTGACCCCCGCCCCGGACGAGCGCTGCCGGGTGCTGGCTACGGACGGACAGACCCTGTATTACCAGCCGCAGCGCCTGCTGCAGCTTTATCAGGAAAACCCGAAATATCTCAACCGGTTGTATCTGCACACCGTCTTTCACTGCATATTCCGGCATTTGTGGCTGAAGGGCCGCCGGGAGCCGCAGCTGTGGAGCCTTGCGTGCGATATCGCGGTGGAAAACGTCATCGACAGCTTACAGCGCAAAAGCGTGATGCGCCCGCTGACCTATGTGCGGCAGAACGCCTACCGACAGATCACCGCTGAGGAAAAGGTGGTGGCGGCAGCGCCGGTGTACCGCTGGCTCACCCGGCAGACGCCCGGCGTGCTGCGGCAGCTGGAGCGAGAATTTGTCACCGATGACCACCGCCTGTGGCCGAAGGATGCCCCGGAGCAGCCCCAGCAGATGCCCACCCCTCTGCCGCAGAAAACATGGCAGAAGCTCGGGGAGCGGATGCAGACCGAGCTGGACCTGCGGGACAAGGAGGCAGGCGAGGGTACCGATGCGCTGAAGCAGCAGGTGAAAGCCGCCAACCGCAGCCGCCGCAGCTACAAGGACTTTCTGCGCCGGTTCTGCGTCCTGCGCGAGGAGGTAAAGCTGGACCCGGACGAGTTTGACCTGAACTTCTACACCTACGGCCTTTCAGTGTACGGCAACCTGCCCCTCATCGAGCCGCTGGAAAGCCGGGAGAGCAAAAAGATCGAGGAGCTGGCGTTGGTCATTGATACCAGCTACTCCACCTCCGGCGAGCTGGTGCGCGCCTTTCTGGCCGAGACCTACACCCTGCTGAAAGGGCGGGAGAACTTTTTCCACCGCATGAACCTGCACCTGATCCAAGCCGACAACGCCGTGCGGCAGGATATTTTGATCCGCAACGAGGACGAGCTCATCCACGCCATGAACCACTTTGAGCTGCGGGGCGGCGGCGGAACGAACTTCCGCCCGGCCTTTGCATATGTGGACAAGCTCTGCGCCGAAAAGAAGTTTTCGAACCTGCGCGGTCTGCTGTACTTCACCGACGGCATGGGCACCTACCCGGCGCGGCGTCCCGGCTACGATACCGCCTTCCTGTTTTTGGGGGAGCGGTTCGATGACGCCAACGTGCCGCCGTGGGCAATGAAGGTGGTACTGGACGAAGAAGAATTTACCGGTGCGGCAGCCCGCCCGGCCAGCGCCCTTGCGGACGCTCTGGCCGAGGAGGACGACCTGTACCGCGAGCTGAACAACTCCTGACAAGAGGGGGA
>CAKTCY010000057.1 GCA_934540955.1 uncultured Faecalibacterium sp. | reverse complement strand
CCCGGGGACATTCTCCCGCAAGGCGAGCGCGGCACAGGCCGTAGCTGCTTTCTTTACCCGGCTATTTTACCACGCTTTACCTGCCCTGTCAAGCACTTTTTATGCGTTCTTTGGAAAAAATATGACTTTCCGGTCAGCGGGACGATTTTGAATGGCCTCCGCTGCGCTCTGGCCATAAATAGCGGAAGAATTATTTATATTTCGCGTTATATTTCGCGTTTGTCGCGCTCTGCGGAGTGCTCCAAACGCTATTTTCACGGGAAAGGCCGCAGAGGAAAACAGGCAGCTTCACCCGCAACGCCGCTGTTTCCACAGGAAACAGGCGTTGCAGATGCTGTTTTAATTTACGACCCCTCTGGTGAAAATGGGTTTCAGGAAAGTCCGCAGACTTTCCTGAAACCCGAAATTTAAAACAATCTTTCCTCTGAATATGGCCTGAGTGCAACGACGACGACCACCGCCAGCGGCGGAAACAGGGAGGAGTTGTTGGGGCAGCGGCCAGCAAGACGCAAGTGCCGCCTAAGGCACGAAGCGGATGCTGGGTGCCGCAACCCGATAAGCGGAGGCCATTCTCAATCGTTTTACGCCTCGATCAGCTTGCCCAGTGCAAAGGAGTAGATGCCCTTATAGGTCACCTTTTTCGGCGCAAAGCGCTTTTCGATGGCAATGGCATAGAGGTTCAGCTGGGCGCGGTAGGCGTGCAAAAAGTCGCTTTCGGCCTTGCGGCGGTCGGTCTTGTAGTCCAGCAGCTCCAGATGGTCCGGGTACACCAGCACAAGGTCGGCGATGCCCTGCACCAGCACCTGCGCGTCTGCGGCGGCGGGCAGCGCCTCGTGTCCCTGTGCCGCCAGCACCGCACCGGCGGGCAGCGCGGTTATAAAGGGCAGTTCCCGCAGCACCTGCTCGGCGGCGCAGATTTTCACAAAGGCCTCGCTTTCCACAAAGCGGCGGATGCACACCGCGTCCAGCTTTTCCGCGATCTCCGGGGCGGTCAGCTGCAATGCCACCTGACGGTCCCGCTCTGCCGGGATGGCTGCGTCCAGCGTGCCCGCAGCCTTGGCCTCGGCCAGCCGGGCAAAGTCCGCGTGCTCCAGAAAAGTGTGCAGCGCCGTGCCCATCTCGGCAGCGGTCAGGCCGTCCTTGGAAAGGAAGCCCGGGCGCTCCAGCGTGGTCTGCTCGGCCTTGTGCACGATGCTGGTCACGCTGACCTTAGCGGGCACCTGTGCAAGCGCTGCCGCCGGGTACTGCCATGCAAAGCCCTGCCGCAGCTTCTCCACCAGTGCCGGGTCAGTCTCCGGCGCTTCGTCCGCCGTATCTGCATCCGGTTCCTCGGCCAGTTGCACGGCATCGTCGCACACCTTGATATCCATCACGCTTTCGGTCTGCACAAACAGCAGCTCCCGGTTGCCGGAAAGCTGCCGCAGCACCCCGCCGTCCGGGTGCACCAGCAGCGCCGCCCGCAGCCAGTCGGCAAAGCTGTTGGCCTGCTGATGCAGCGTGGCCCCTGCTCCGGCAGCCAGAAAGGCCGCTGCCTTGGCAAAGGGCTTTGCGGTCTTGCCGCTGCTCAAGGGCACGGTGAGGATGAGCTTATCCTGCGCGCGGGTGAGCGCCACATACAAAAGGCGCATCTGCTCGCTGCGCAGCTCCTTGGCGTGGACAGCGGCCAGCGCGGTGTAGGCAGCAGTCTTGTAAGCGCCCTCGCCGTTCTCCGGCCGCAGCCGCAGCCCCGCGCCGAAAGCGCGGTGCACCAGCACCGGCTGACGGATATCCGAAGCGTTGAACTTGCGGGCTGTATCCCCCACGAACACCACCGGGAACTGTAAGCCCTTGGAGCGGTGGATGGTCATGATGGACACGCACCCCGGGTGCACCCCGCTGGGCACGGTGTCCTGTCCGGTGCTGCCTGCCTGCGCGGCGGCATCGATGGCACGCACCAGTGCCGAGATGCCCCCCGCACCGGAGGCGGCGCAGAAGGTGGCAAAGCGGCGGGCATCCTCCCGACGGCGGGCACCGTTTTCCAGCACGCCCAGTGCCGCCAGATAGCCGGTGGAGGCAAAAATTTCTTCCAACAGCTGCTCTGCCGGGGCGCTGCGCGCCATCTGCCGCAGGGCGGTGAGGTGGGCGTAGAAGTCCTTCACCTTCTCGGTAAAGGGATCCTCTGCTGGGTCCTCCAGCGCCAGCAGCAGCGCCCCGTATAGGCTGATGCGGGCGGGCTTTTTGTCTGGCTCGGCCTGCACCTGACGGCTGCGGGCGCGCAGCCGCACGAGGTCGTCCTCGGTAAAGCCGAACATGGGGCCCAGCATGGCGGCGGCCAGATAGATGTCCTGCGAGGGGTCGTCGATGACCTTGAGCAGGGCGATGAGGGGGCGGATATGGGGTGCAAGCATCAGGTTCTCCCGAGCGTCGGCGTATACCGGGATGCCCCGGGCAGTCAGTGCCTCCACATACGCCGGGAACTCGGTGCGCGCCGCCAGCAGCACGCAGCAGTCCTCGTACCGCACCGGGCGGGTGGTGCCGCCCTCCCGCACCGGCTCTCCGGCAGAAACCAGCTGCTTGATGCGCTCTGCGATCCAGCCCGCATCGGTCTCGGTCTCATCGTCCGGTAAAAACTGCACCTCCACACTGCCCTGATATTCCCCGGGCGCACCGCAGACCAGACGCTGCCCGTCGCCGTAGGCGGTATCGCCCAGCTCCGGGGTCATGAGCTGCTCAAAGAGATAGTTGATGCCCGCCACCACCTGCGGCGCGGAGCGGAAGTTTGCATCCAGCGCCAGCAGGGCGTCCGTGCCCGGGGTGTCCTCCGGCGGGCGGGGACGGGCTTTTGCGCCCGGCAGCAGCGGCCAGCTGTCCAGCTTTTGCCGGAAGATGCCGGGCTCTGCCTGCCGGAAGCGGTAGATGCTCTGCTTTAAGTCGCCCACAAGGAAGAGGTTGTCCCCCGCCGGGGCGGCAAGGCAGCGGTAAAGGGCGTCCTGCAAAGCGTTCGTATCCTGATATTCGTCCACCATCACGGCGGCGTAGTCCTGCCGGATGCTCTCGCACAAGGGGGTAGGCGTGCCCTCCGGGGTGCGCAGCAGCCGCAGGGCAAGATGTTCAAAATCGCTGAATTCCAGCAGCTTGCGCTCCCGCTTTCTGGCTGTGAACCGGGCATCAAAGTCCCGCACGGCGGCAAACAGCGCCCGCAGCCGGGGCAGGGTGATCTGCCGGTCGGTCTCGGCCTCGGCCTCGGAGCAGCAGATGAACTGGGTCATCTGCTCAAACAGGGCGGCGGCTTCGTCCGAGCGGGTCTTGATCTCCGCCTTGTGGTCGCCGCCCAGACGCTTTTTCATGCCCTTCAGGCCGGGGGCTTCCTCCATGCCCAGCACATAGGGGGTGAGCAGGTCGTACAGCGGATCCCACTGCCCGGCAGCCGCCTGCTGCTCCGCCTGCGCAAAGAGGGCGGCGGCTTTTTCCAGCCTTGTGCCGGCCTCCTCGTATTTTTCCGCTACCGTAGCCTGTGCCTTCGCCCGGGCAGAGGCAGTCTTTTTCTCCTCGGCAGCCGCCTGCTCCTGGTCAAAATCCGCACGGCAGTCGGCCAGTGCTGCCGTCAGCAGCTCCCGCGCAGCCTTGGCGCAGCGGGCAGCTTCGGCCAGCAGCAGGTCGTGCCAACAGGTGGAAGCAAAGCCGTTTTCCTGCTCGTATGGCGCAAGAAATTCATCCAGCTTGCGGTCGTAATCCGGCAGCGCCCGCAGAAAATCGTAGATCTGCAAAATGGCATCACCGGCCGGTTTATCCGTGCGTCCCTTGCCGTATAGGTCTGCAAAGGCGCAGAAATCCGGGTCGCGGTAGGCGTTTTCCAGCGTTTCGGCCAGTGCCGCCCCCCGCAGCAGCTGCACGGTGCCGGGGTCTGCCGGGGCAAAATCCGGCGGGATATCCAGCGCCTGAAAGTGCTTGTGCAGCAGGTTCAGACAAAAAGCATCAATGGTGCAGATAGGCGCACGCTGCAGCAGCATCCGCTGGCGGCGCAGCATGGCGTTGCCGGGCTGCAGCTGGCTGCGGTGCAGCAGCGCCTGCCCGATGCGGGCACGCAGCTCTGCCGCCGCCGCGTTGGTAAAGGTGACGATGAGCAGCCGGTCGGCGTTGACCGGGTGCTCCGGGTCGGTGATCAGCTGCACCGCCCGCTCGGTCAGCACGGCGGTCTTGCCGCTGCCTGCGGCTGCGCTTACCAGCAGCGCACCGCCCCGGTCTGCAATGGCAGCCTGCTGCGCCGGGGTCCATTTGGGTCCGCTCACGGCTGTTCCTCCTTTTCTTCGGGTTCTTCCTCGGGTTCAAAGGGCTTTACCGGGGCTTCCAGCGCACGCTCGTGCACCCCGGTCTCGTGGCAGCAGATAAAGCTGTAATCGCACCAAGTACAGGGGCTTTTGCTGCTGCTCACCACCAGCGGCTCGGCATCGATCCGCCCGCCGTAAAGCTGCTCGCCCATCTGGGTGACAAGGTCGTCCAGATGCAGCTGGATGCGGCTGAGCTTGGCGCTGTCCGCCCGCTTGTCCTTCTGGTAGGGGCTGGGTGCGCCGTTGCGGTAGCCGAAGGGCAGATACTTGCCCGTTTCGTCCGCATCCATGGCGTCAAAGATCTTCTGCTCGTCCCGCACAAGGCCGTCCAGCTGGTACTCCACCGCCCGGGCAGCCTGTCCGCGGGGCAGGGTCTGGGGGGCGGGGTCGGCCAGCAGATACAAAACGCCCGCCGGCTGTGCGCCGGTAAAGCGCCCGCCCGCATCCCGGGTCAGGCTGAACAGATACAGCAGCATCTGGCAGTCCAGCCCGCAGTAGACTTCTTTTAAGTCCAGCTTTTTGCTGCCGGTCTTGTAGTCCACTACCCGCACCCAGCGGGTGCCGTTATCCTCGATCCACTCGTCCGCGCGGTCCACCGTGCCCACCAGCTGCACCGTGCGCCCGTCCGACAGGCGGTACACCTGCCCGGGCACAGCATCCTCGCCCCGGCCGATCTTCAGCTCACAGGCCACGGGCTTGAATTGGGACTGGTTCTGCTCGTCCCGCAGATAGCACAACAGGCTGGTCATGCTCTTTTTCAGCCGGGAGAGCAGATAGGCAAAGCGTGCGGTATCCTCCGGCAGATAGCGCCGCGCGTACTCGTCCACCAGCGCGGCGGCAAGGTCGGCCATGGCGGCATCGTCCAGCTCCAAGAAGGGGCGCAGCCCGGCACAGGGGTTGTCCGCCCCGGGGTGGGGGTCCAGTGCCATCTGCAGCACCCAGTGCATCAGCGTGCCGCTCTGGTCGGCGGAAAGCTCTGCACGGCGGCGGGGCTTGAGCCCCAGCACATACTGCAAAAAGTAGCCGTAGCGGCAGGTATAATATTTTTCCAGCTGGCTGGGCGAGATGTGCAGCCGCCTGCCCAGCAGCGCTTCCAGCGTGGGCAGATCCTGCACCTGCCGGGGCGGGTCCTGCTCCATGCGCTGCAGCAGTGCCAGCCCCCGGGGTGCCTGTACTCCCTCGCCGGGGGCGCGCAGTGCCTCGGTCAGGCTGGCGCGCTCCCGCTCGGTCAGCGGCCAGCCGCCGCCCAGCACATCCAAGCCGTCTGCGGGGGTGGCGGCAAGGTCGATCAGCTCCAGCTGCGGTGCAGCAGGCTGCAATGCCTCCACGATGGGCTCCAGCGCGGCGCACAGGGTCTGTCCCTGCCCCTTCGGCCAGCTCATCCACAGCCCCTTTGCCGGGGCGGTAAGGGCTTTGTAAAAACAGACCTGCTCACGCACCACCCGGTTCTCAAAGCAGTCCGGCAGGTCGATCTGTTTTGCCATCAGCAGATCGCGGTCGGCATGGGTCAGCAGGCCGCTTTCCGCCGGGGTGGAAGGAAATTCCCCCTCCGCAAGCCCCAGCACGAACACATAGTCCGGCGCATCCAGACGCATTTTACCGGCGCTTGCCAGCACCACCGCGTCCAAGGTCTGCGGGATGTGCCCAAGGTCAGAGGAGCGCAGCAGCAGGCTGAAAAGATCCTCGTACTCCGGCACGGTGATGCCCTGACTGCCCAGCAGCCGCGCCATCTCGTCCAGCAGCTGCATCACCACGTTCCACTCGCGGGCGGCTTCCTCTGCCGCCGGGATGCCCCGGGCGGTGCGGATATCCTCCACCTGCGCGGCCTGCTGCTCCTCTGCGCCCAGTTCCTTCAGGCAGAAATACAGCGCCCGGCTGATCTGCTCGGCGTTGGCACTTCGTACCTTGCTGCGCAAAGTATCCACCGCCGTCACCAGCTTTTTGCGGGCGTGCTCGGCCCGGGTCAGGTTCTGGGCGTCCTCCTCGGTCAGTTCGGCATCGCCAAAGCCCCGGGGGCTTTTGGTAAATTCTGCCCGCCACGCCGCCGCATTGGGCGACCATGTGTAGGCGTAGTTTTCCAGCGCGCAGACCTCCGGTTCGATCAGGGCGCACAGGCCGGTCTTAGCCAGTACGGTCAGCTGCTCGGTCATGTCTGCACCCCGCAGCAGTGCCAGCAGCGCCCGCACCGCCGTGGCGGGGGCGCTGAACTCCGGGGTGGTGGGCTCGTCGCAGTACAGCGGGATCTCTGCCATGCGGAACTCGTACCGCACCGCAGCCCGGTACAGGCTGATATCGCGGCAGACCACCGCGATTTTTCCGCAGCGCACGCCCTGCCGCATCAGGCGGCGGATGGCGGCAGCGGCGCAGCGGGCCTCCTCTTCCCGGCTGGCGGCGGCAAACAGCCGCAGCTCCGGGGCGCTTTCCGGCGGGGTGCAGCTGCCGGTCTCCAGCAACTCAGTCAAGGCGGCAAGCCCCGGGGCATCCTTATGGCGCAGGTCCCGCCGCAGCAGCTCCGGTGCGGCCACCTGTGCGCCGTTTTTGCGCGCCAGCTGGCGCAGTTGCGCCGCCACCTGCTTTGCACCGGAGAACAGCTCCAAGTCCCCGGGCTGCATGGGTGCGCCGTCCTCGCACAGCGCCACCGTTACGGCGGGCAGGGCGGCCAGCATGGCACCCATCAGCCGCTTTTTGGGCGCGTTGAAGGTGTCGAACTCGTCAATGAACACCTCGCGCTCCCGCAAAAAGTCCGGCAGCTCGTCCCGGGCAAGTGCAGCCTCCAGACGGTCGGCTGCCAGCTCCAGACGGTCGGCAGGGTCCATGCCGGTGCCCGCCAGCAGGCTTTCGTAGCCCTGAAAAATGAGCGCCAGCTCGCCCAGCTTTGCGCTCTCGGTGCCGCAGTCCCGGGCAAGCTCCTGCAGCTGCTGCCCGGAAAGCCCGGCGCTTTTCAGCTCGTCGATGGTCTCGGCAGCCATCTGGCAAAAGGCTGCGCTGCGCCGGTGGCGGTAGTAGTAGTGCACATTATCCTGCAGTTCCTCCAGCGCACGGCGCACCAGCACCGCCCGCCCGGCATCGGTCAGGGTCTGCACCGCCGCGCCGCCCTCTACTGCAAGGATATGCTCGGCCAGACTGGTAAAGGAATAGCTTTCCACCATGCCGGAAAGGGCATCTCCCAGCTCCCGGTAGATGCGCGCCTCGGTGCTGGAAGTAAACTGCTCCGGCACCAGCAGGATGCTGCGCTTCCCCGCCTCGGCGCGGGCGCGGATGCGGGCATACAGCAGGGTGGTCTTGCCGCTGCCGGAAGCGCCCAGAACCAGTTTCAGCATTTCGGTTTCCTCCCGCTCGTTGATTTTTGCCTTTATTGTAACACGAAACCGGTGATAAAACCACCGCTTTTCTTTGCAATCCCGCCGCGGCTGTGGTACACTGAAAAAAACACTCTGCACACCGGAAAGGGACTTTGTATGAAGATTTTAGCCGTTGACTACGGGGACAGCCGCACCGGCCTTGCCACCTGCGACCGCACCGAATTTCTTACCACCGCCATCACGCCCCAGATCACCTTAAAGGCCCGCAACAAGGTAGCTGCTCGGGTATGCGAGGTGGCGAAGGAGCTCGAAGCCGAGATGATTCTGATCGGTCTGCCGCTGAATATGGACGGCACCGAGGGCGAGCGCGCCGCCAAGAGCCGCAAGCTGGCAAAGACCGTGGAGCTTTGGAGCGGCCTGCCGGTGCGGATGTGGGACGAGCGCCAGACCACCTGCGCCGCCGCCGACCTTCTGGACGAAAGCGGCACCTACGGCAGCCGCCGCAAGGAGATCCTGGATTCGGTCAGTGCCACAGTGATTTTAGAGGACTACCTTGCATGGCGCAAGGAGCACCCGGGGGAGATATAAAAAAATGATGCCTGTGCTCACGCACAGGCATCATTTTTTTGGCTTTACTATTTATCCCTGATAGGTCTCGAGGCTCACGCTGTTGATGGTGATATCGGTGGTGGGCTTCTGGTTTTCGTCCACGGCGGTCTGGGCGATGGTGTCCACGATGTCCATGCCCTCGTACACCTGCCCGAACACGGTATCGGTGTAGTCCAGATAGGGCGCACCGCCCGCCGTCTGGTACGCGGATACCACCTCAGCGCGGTAACCGGCGGCGTTCATCTGGTCCACCAGCTCCTGCGTTACCGACTGGTCTCCCGGCAGCGACTCCACCACATAGAACACGCTGGCACACTCGCCGGAGGCGTCCACGCCCATGCACAGCGCCCCGGCGTAGTGGTGCAGGCTGTCCGATGCCTCCACCGGGTAGCGGCTCCCCTTCCAGATGGTAGAGCCCTTGCCGTCTGCGCCCTGCCCGGCCTCTACCACGAACTGGTTCTCCACCCGGCTCACGGTAAGGCCGTTATAGTAGCCCTGCTGCACAAGGCCGATAAAGTTATCGCAGGCCTGCGGGGCCTTTCCCGGGAAGAGCACCGCCCGGAAAACACCCGCAGAGGTATCGAACACCGCAACGGTGTCCCCTGCTGCCGGGTGGGTGAACTGCAGCTCGGCGGATTCCACCGCCGGGCGGCTGATGCTCTGGACGGCGCTGCCGTTTTCCTGCGGCCGCAGGCTGCAGCCGGTAAGCAGCAGCACCGCCGCAAGACAGACTGCCCCGAATTTTTTCAACATATTCCCGCTCCCTGTTCCATATACTGTACTGCACGCTGCACGGTGCAGCGCAAAGGCTTTAACCAGTAGTATACCATATTCTGCGCGGCAGTGCGAGAGGAAATTGCGTGAAAATTTATCCGGTGATTTCTGTGCGAAAAAGCATCTTGACGAACCGGGCAAAACACGCTACACTATAGGCAGACCAAGCGGGACGCGCAGCCCGCTGTATCATGTGCTTTTTGTCATAAAGCAATACAGGAGCGTATTATGTCTGACGAGATCAAGAACCCCAATACTGAAGAAGAATATCAGCCTGACCTGATGACCCTTGAGGACGAGGACGGCAACGAGGTCACCTTTGAGGTGATCGATGCGCTGGACCACAAGGGCGTGCATTATCTGGCTGTTGTGGAATACGCCGAGAACGAAGAGGACCTGAACGAGGACGCCCAGCTGGTGATCCTGAGTGTCGGGGAGGACGACGAAGGCGAATATCTGGACGTTGTAGAGGATGACGAGGTGCTGATGGAAGTCAGCAAGCTGTTCGAGCAGCGTCTGAGCGAGGACTACGATATCGAGTAAGTCCTTTGACGGATTGACCCGTGCAAGACTTCCTGCCCGGCTCGATTTGTTGCGGTTTGTATGATCCTACTAATCATTCAACGGGAGCCCGGAGTTCTCCGGTGGATTGCAGACCTCCCCGCCATGGGTCGACCATGGAGGCTCGATGAGGAAGCGTGATTCCGGCGACAGGGCACCCACCTGTCCGTAAGGGTAGGTTTGATTGACCGCAGACGACCGGGCGGGATCTTTATAGTAATCCAATCCACCGCTTGTGCCCCTGCAAACACAGGGCACGGCTGTGGATTTTTTTATCACCATTTGAAAGGATGTGCAATTGCGGCATGAGCTCTGAGCATCTGGTTGGTACCTCCATTCCCCGGTTCACCTTTGACACCCCCACCACCCCGGGCAACGATTTTTACGCCCTGTGTGCGGGCACCGAGCCCCTGTGCATGATCTTTCTGCCCGGGTTCGACCACCCGGTCACCCGGGAATACCTTGCCCGCTACTTAAAGACCCTGCCGCGGCTGCGGGGCGTACGGCTGGCCTGCGTGGTGCGCACAGCCCCCCGCGCGGTGGCCGAGGCCACGCAGGGCAGGGAGTTTCCCTTCCCCATCATCTGCGATGCGCCGGGCGTGCTGTACAGCTATCTGGGCGTGGAGCAGGCACGCGGGCTTTTGAGCTGGAGCTTTTCTGCCCAGCGCATCTACAAAAGTGCCCGGGATGCCGGTTATCACTACGACCGCAATGCCCCGCAGCTTCTGCCCATGACCCTGATCGTGGGCCACGAGGGCAAGATTTTGTTCACCCACTCCGGCCGCAGCCAGACCGACCTGCCAGAGGACTGCATTGCCATCCGGGAGCTTGCCCGCGAGGTGGTGCACACCAAGGCCGCCGACCAGCGCCGCGCAAGCCACCACTGCTCGGACGAAACGCTGACCCTGCCCGACCTTATCGGCTGGGACGATGTGGATAATGACAAGTAAGCTACGCGGAAAAATATTTTATATTTTCAAGTCGGGAAAATTTGCGGATTTTCCCGACTTGAATTTTACCGGAAGCGCTGCAACGCGCAAACGGCTGCTGCACGCAATGTGCAGCAGCCGTTTTGTTATTCCTCCTCCGGTTCCTCGGTGAACAGCTCCGGAATGCAGCCAAGGGCGGCCAGGCCCACCAGCGCAAACACGATGCGGGACCACACCGAGGTGCTGCCGCCCAGCAGCCAGCCCACAAGGTCGAACTGAAAAAGCCCCACGAGCCCCCAGTTCACACCGCCCACGATGAGCAGCAGCAGGCAGATTTTGTAAAAGGTCTGCACAAAAAAGACCTCCTTCCTTTGGGGACAGTATGCCCTGCGGGAAGGAGGTTTATACTTTTTTAGCGGATCACCCGGGCACCGCCGCGGTCGGGCCTAGCAACGTAGACCTGCGGCCACTGTCGCTTTGCTGCCGCTGCGGCGGCTCTGGCGGCGGCTTCGTCCCGGAACACGCCAAACACCGCCGCGCCGCTGCCGGTCATCAGCGCGGTGACAGCGCCGTTCGCCCGGAGCAGAGCCTTGATCGCTTCGTTGTCCTTTGCGCCACTGCACTCCTCCAGCGCGTTGCCTGCGGCAGCGCATACAGCGTCCAAGTCTCCGGCGCGGATGGCTGCTTCCTGCGCTTCACAGTCCGGGTGGATGCTGCTGCCCACGGTATCGTAGGCCGCAAAGGCCTCCGGGGTGGAAACGCCGTAGTCCGGCATCACCACCGTGAACCAGCAGTCCGGCACAGGGGGCAGTGCCTTGAGCAGGTCGCCCACGCCCTGCACCCGGCAGGTGCCGCCCATCAGGGCAAAGGGCACGTCCGCGCCGATGCCTGCGCCCAGCGCGCACAGCTCGCTCATGGAGAGCTGTGCGCCGTACAAAGCGTTCAGACCCACCAGCACAGCGGCGGCGTCTGCGCTGCCGCCTGCCATGCCCGCCCGCACCGGGGTATTTTTATAGATGGTGATATCCACCCCCGCCAGCAGCCCGGTGTAGTGGAAGAACGCCAGTGCCGCCTTGATGGCGGTATTTTTATCGTTGGGCTGCACAAGGCTGCCCGGCAGACGCAGACTGAGCCCGGCGCTGCGGCGCAGCATCACCCGCTCGTACAGGGTGATGGTCTGCATGGTCATGTCCAGCGCATGGTAGCCGTTGGGCAGCAAGCCCACTACGTCCAGTGCCAGATTGAGCTTGGCCGGGGCCAGCACGGTCACTGCGTTTCTCCGCTCTCGCCGTTCCATCTGTGTTCCTCCTCAGTTGCCGTGGTAGATGTTGTTTTCCACCAAGAACTCCCGGATGCGCTTCAGCGCCTCGGTCAGGTGCTCCACGCTGTACGCGTAGGAAACGCGGCAGTAGCCGTCGCCGGAAGCGCCAAAGGCATCGCCGGGGATAATGGCAACGTGCTTTTGCTCCAAAAGCTTTGTGCAGAACTCCTGACTGGTCATGCCGGTGCTCTTGATGCAGGGGAAGGCGTAGAACGCGCCCCGGGGCTCGAAGCAGGTCAGGCCCATATCGTTGAAGCTGCGCACCACCAAGCGGCGGCGCATATTGTACTCGTCCCGCATCCGGTCGATCTCGCCGTCGCACTCCTTCAGGGCGGTGATGGCGGCGTACTGGCTGGTGGTGGGGGCGCTCATGATGGCGCTCTGGTGGATCTTGGTCATGATCTTAATGACCGCCTCCGGGCCGCAGGCGTAGCCCAGCCGCCAGCCGGTCATGGCATAGCTCTTGGAAAAGCCGTTCACTACGATGGTGCGCTCTGCCATATCGGGCAAAGTAGCAATGGAAACGTGCGGCCGCAGGCCGTAGTTCAGCTCGGCGTAGATCTCATCGGACAGCACCATGATGTCGGTGCCGCGCAGCACCTCGGCCACGGCCTCCAGATCCTCCCGCTCCATCACCGCACCGGTGGGGTTATTGGGGAAGGGCATAATGACCAGCTTGGTCTTGGGGGTGATGGCAGCCTTCAGCGCATCGGCACGCAGACGGAACTCGTCCTCCTGACGGCAGGCAACGTGCACCGGCACGCCGCCGGACAGGGTGGTGATAGGCTCGTAGCACACAAAGCAGGGCTCCGGGATGATCACCTCGTCCCCGGGCTGGACCAGCGTGCGGATGCACATATCAATGGCCTCGCTGCCGCCCACGGTCACTAAGATCTGCCGCATGGGGTCGTAGCGCAGGTTCATGCGCCGCTCCAGATACCGGCTGATCTCGGTGCGCAGCTCCTTTAAGCCGGCGTTGGAGGTATAGCGGGTGCGGCCGTGCTCAAGGCTGTCGATGCCGGCCTCGCGCACAGCCCACGGGGTCTTGAAGTCCGGCTCGCCCACGCCAAGGCTGATGCACTCGGGCATTTCGGCGGCCAGATCGAAAAATTTGCGGATGCCGGAGGGGCGCATGGCCTTGGCGGCAGGCGCGATCAGTTTATCATAATCCATCACAGCACCGTGCACTCTCTTTCATCAATTTCTTCATCCTGATACAGCCGCCCCTCTTTTTTGTAGGTGCGCAGCACAAAATGGGTGGCGGTGGACAGCACATCGTCCAGCGGCGACAGCCGCTTTGCCACAAACAGGGCGATCTCCTGGAAGGTCTGTCCCTTGATCACCAGCTGCAGGTCGTACCCGCCGCTCATCAGCAGCACGCTCTCCACCTCGTCAAAGGCGGCGATGGTGGCGGCGATCTCGTCAAAGCCGCGGCTCTTTTTGGGGCTGACGTTCAGCTCGATAACCGCCTCCACGCGGTTCACCTTGGCCTTTTCCCAGTCCACAAGGGTCTTGTAGCCCTTGATGATGCCCTGCGCCCGGGCAAGATCCATCATCGCCGCCACCTCGGCGGGGGATTTGTTCAGCATGGTGGCAATGTCCTCCACGGGCAGCCGGGCGTTGTT
>CAKTCY010000056.1 GCA_934540955.1 uncultured Faecalibacterium sp. | reverse complement strand
GGCTACAACATGGACGTGAACATCAAAAAGGTGCTGTCCGGCATGGGCTTTGCGCAGGATACATGGCAAAAGAACATCGCAGTGCTCTCCGGCGGCGAGCTGACGCGGCTGCGTCTGGCAAAGCTGCTGCTGGAAAAGCCCGATGTCCTCATTCTGGACGAGCCCACCAACCATCTGGACTTTGCCACCATGGAATGGCTGGAAAACTACCTCAAGGGCTACTCCGGCGCCGTGCTGGTGGTCAGTCACGACCGCTATTTCCTCGATAACGTGTGTACAAAGATCTGGGAGGTATCCTTCCAGACCATGACCACCTACAAGGGCAACTTCTCGGCCTATCTGCCCCAGAAGGAGGCCGCCGATGCCCTGCGCCAGAAGCAGCACGATGCCGACGTGGCACTGGCTGAAAAGCTGCAGGACTATGTGGACCGCAACCTTGTGCGCGCCTCCACCACCAAAATGGCGCAGAGCCGCCGCAAGCAGCTGGAAAAGCTGGAGATCACCGAGGCACCCAAGGACGAGACCAACCAGCTGAAGTTCCGCTTTGAATATGACGTAGAGCCGTGGAACGAGCTGGTGCTGCTGAAAAACCTCAGCATTAAAATTGGGGAGCGCACCCTGCTGGAGCCCTTTACCTATACGGTCTGCCGCGGGCAGCGGCTTATTATTGCCGGCCCCAACGGCGCAGGTAAATCCACCCTGATGCAGGTACTGGACGGCAAGCGCCGCCCCTCCGGCGGCATGGTGCGGCTGGGCACCGGGGCGCGTCCCAGCATCTTTGCCCAGCAGCAGAACCGTCTGGGGCAGGGCAGGGTCATTGATGTCATCTGGAACAAGTACCCCCGCATGACCGAGCTGGAGGTGCGCAGCCACCTTGCAAAGCTGGGCTTCCGGGGCGATACCGTGTTCAAGCCCTGTGAGGCACTGTCCGGCGGCGAGCTGGCGCGTCTGCGCTTTGCAGAGATCGTGCTGGAGCGCCCGAACCTGCTGTTTCTGGACGAGCCCACCAACCACTTGGACATCTATACCCGCGAAAACCTGACCGAAGCACTGATGGCCTACACCGGCACCCTGCTGCTGGTCACCCACGACCGTCACCTGATGAACAGTCTGGCCTGTCCCATCCTCTACCTTGAGGACGGCAAGGCTGTGCTTTACCCCAGCTACGATGCCCTGATGGGACGTGCCGCCCCGGTGCAGGCCGCCCAGAAAGCTGCCGAGCCCGCCAAGACCGGCTACGGCAAGGAGCAGCGCCGCCGCCGCGCCGAGCTGCGCGCCAAGATCAAGGCCTGCGAGGACGAGATGGAAGCCTGCGGCGCACGCGAGGTGGAGCTGGACAACGAGATCAACTCCCCGGAGGTGTACAACGACCCCGATCTGCTGCGCCAGAAAAGCGATGAGCTGAGCGACCTGCGCTTCCATCAGGAGGAGCTTTTTGCCGCATGGGAAGCCGCCATGGAAGAGCAGGAAGCCTACGAACAGACACAGCAGCCCGAAGAATAAAGGAGCGTATCCTCTATGCCTAAAAATCACCGCAACTATCAAAAAACACGGCACATCGCCCTGTCCGGTCTGCTGTTTGCGCTGGCCATGGCGCTTTCCTTCATTGAAGGCACGCTGGTCATCCCGGGACTTTTGCCGGGCATGAAGCTGGGCCTTGCCAACATCGTGGTCATGTATGCTTTGTTCTTCATGGGTCCTCGGCAGGCGCTGGTGCTGGATGTACTCAAGGCGCTGTTCGTCTTTCTGGTGTCCGGCTTTACGGCGGGCTTCCTCTCGCTGTGCGGCGGGCTTTTGTCCCTTGCGGTGATGTGGGTGCTGTATTATCTTTTGCCGGTGCGGCCCACATGGTTCATTCTGTCGGTCTGCGGCGCACTGGCGCATAACGTGGGGCAGCTGCTGGGCGCGGGGGTCATCATCTCCTCGTCCTTATCGCTGTACTACGCGCCGGTCATGCTGGTGCTGGGGCTTGTCATGGGCGCGCTCACCTCGGTCACCCTGCGTGCGCTGCTGCCCGCGCTGGGCAAAATGGGCTTCAACACCCACGAAAACCGCCCCGAATGACCGACTATTCCGGCAGGGCAGTTGCATTTTGGCCGGAAATCTGTATAATAAGGAAACAACTGTATTTTTAAAGACCCCAAAGGATAGCGCTGCCGCAGTATAGGGATTCAAGCGGCAGTCGGGAGGTGTTTGTATATGTCTGAAAAAGTTACCATCAAGGTCGAGCGAAAGGAGCTCCATCTGCCCACCATCGCATTGCGCGGGCTGGTGGTGTTCCCCAACAACCTTGTTCATTTTGAAGTCGGGCGGGAAAAGAGCATTGCCGCTGTGGAGTGGGCCATGGCCAATAACTCCAATGTATTTCTGGTTGCCCAAAAGGAGATGGAGACCAGCGAGCCCACCCAGCAGGACCTGTACACCTACGGCGTAGTGGCCGAGGTCAAGCAGGTGCTGCGCGTGTCGGACGAGCTGGTCAAGGTGCTGGTGGAGGGCAAGTACCGCGCCAAGCTGACCGAGCTGGATACCACCGGCGATTTTCTGCTGTCTGCCGTGCGCTCCGCTCCGGTGCGTGCCGCAAAGCCCGAGGAGGCTGTGGAGACCGAGGCGCTGCTCCGCGCCCTCAAGACCGGCTTTGACGAATATCTGGGCATGAACCCGCGCCTTGCCAAGGACGTGGTGTTCACCATCGTTTCCAGCGATGACCCCATGTTCCTCACCGAGTATATGCCGGCAAACCTCTTGTTCCGCTACGAGGACAAGCAGGCAGTGATGAACGAGAACACCCTCAACGGCCGTCTGCAGCGCCTTGTGGAGATGCTGCGCCGCGAATGTCAGGTGATGAAGATCGAAAAGGAGATCGCGGAAAAGGTCAACGAGTCCATGGACAAGAACCAGCGCGATTACTATCTGCACGAGCAGCTGCACATCATCAACGACGAACTGGGCGAGGGGGACGATACCCACGCCGAAGCCGATGAATATCGCCGCAAGATCCGGGAGCTGCATCTTGCTGAGGACAGCGAGAAAAAGCTGCTCAAGGAGGTAGACCGACTGTCCCGGATGCAGGGCAGCAATCAGGAGGCCACGGTCATCCGCACCTATCTGGATACCTGTCTGGATCTGCCGTGGAACACCATGACTGTGGATGATCTGGATATCCACCGCGCCCAGCAGATTCTGGACCGGGATCACTACGGCCTGAAAAAGGTCAAGGACCGCATTCTGGAAACGCTGGCTGTGCGCAAGCTGGCACCGGATGTGAAGGCACAGATCATCTGCTTGGTCGGCCCTCCGGGTGTTGGCAAGACCAGTATTGCGCGATCTATCGCCGAAAGCCTTGGCCGCAAGTATGTGCGCATCAGCCTTGGCGGCGTGCGGGACGAGGCTGAGATCCGCGGCCACCGCCGCACCTACATCGGTGCCATGCCCGGCAAGATCATCAGTGCCATGATCACCGCCAAGTCCTCCAACCCCCTGATGCTGCTGGACGAGATCGACAAGCTGGCAGGAGACTTCCGGGGCGACCCGGCGGCTGCGCTGCTGGAGGCGCTGGACCCGGAGCAGAACAGCACCTTCAACGATCATTTCATTGATATCCCGTTTGACCTGAGCCATGTGCTCTTTATTACCACCGCGAACGACTTGGGCAGCATCCCCGGCCCGCTGCGGGACCGCATGGACGTCATCGAGTTGCCCAGCTATACCCGCGTGGAAAAATACAATATTGCCCGCAAGCACCTGCTGCCCAAGCAGCTCAAGGCCTGCGGTCTGACCGGCAAGGTCACCATGAACCAAGGCGCACTCTACGGCATCATCGACGGCTACACCCGCGAGGCCGGTGTGCGTAATCTGGAGCGCACCATCACCAGTGTGCTGCGCAAGTGTGCCCGTAAGATCGCTTCCGGCGAGGTGGAAAGCGTGGCGGTGACCGCTACCATGCTGGAGGAGCTGCTGGGTCCCCGCATCGTCAAGCCGGACTTCCTCAACCGCACCAACGCCGTGGGCATCGCCAACGGTCTGGCATGGACCAGCGTGGGCGGCGAGACCCTGCCCATCGAGGTGCAGGTCATGGACAACGGCACCGGCAAGATCACGGTTACCGGCTCTCTGGGCGATGTGATGAAGGAGAGCGCACAGCTGGCAGTCACTTGGGTGCGCGTCCACGCCGAGGAATACGGCATCGACCCCGAGCGGCTGAAGAAGTGCGATCTGCATATCCACGCCCCCGAGGGCGCCGTGCCCAAGGACGGCCCCTCTGCCGGCGTCACTTTGACCACGGCACTGGTGTCCTGCTTGTCCGGCGTGCCGGTGCGCGGCGATGTGGCCATGACCGGCGAGATCACCCTGCATGGCAATGTGCTGCCCATCGGCGGCCTGCGGGAAAAGAGCATGGCTGCCTACCGCGAGGGTATGAAGACCGTGCTCATCCCCAAGGACAACGAGCCCGACCTGTACGAGGTGGATGAGGAGGTCAAGAAGAACCTGACCTTCCTGCCTATGCAGAACCTCTCGCAGGTGCTGGCTGCCGCCCTGCTCAAGCCGAAGGCGGCTAAAAGCACCGCAGGCCGTCCCCGCACCAAAAAGTCCAAGGCAGGGGAGAACCACATCCCCGCCGCGCCTGAGAAGAACCAGCCGGGCGCTGTCTGCTGAAAAAACAGAAAGGAACACGCCATGATCTTCAATAAAGCCGATTTTATTGCCAGCTATGGCATTTCCAGCCAGCTGCCCGAAAGTGACCGCCCGGAGCTGAGCTTTTCGGGGCGCTCCAACGTGGGCAAATCCAGCCTGATCAACAAGCTGTGCAGCCGCAAAAATCTGGCGCGCGTGTCCAGTACGCCGGGCAAAACGGCTACCATCAACTTCTATTCGGTGGATGACTGCTACTTTGTGGACCTGCCGGGCTACGGCTACGCCAAGGTGAGCAATGCCGACCGCGAGCGCTGGGATGACCTGATCAACAGCTACTTCGAGGCACCCCGCCACCACACCCTGCTGGTGCAGCTGCTGGACTGCCGCCACGCCCCCAGCGCAGACGACCTGCAGATGCTGCGCTATCTGCACTACCACCGCATCCCCTATGTGGTGGCACTGACCAAGGCAGATAAGCTGAAAAAGAGCCAGCTTTCCAAAACGCAGGAGGACTTTGAAAACATCTGCCGCCCCTACGGCTGCCAGAAGGTGGTGCTGACCAGCGGCGAAAACGGCTACGGCATCCCGGAGCTGCAAGCGGTGCTCAACGCCGCGGTGGCTGCGGAAAACGAGGAAGCGGAGTAACGCCATGGCTTACAACGAATTTGCCTATTTTTACGATGAATTCAACGGCGAAGCGGACTACGACGCCCTGTACAGCCAGATCCATGCAAAGCTGGAAGCCCACGGCATCCACGATGGCATTGTGGCCGACCTTGGCTGCGGCACCGGGGAACTGACCCTGATGCTGACGCAGGCGGGCTACGATATGATCGGCATCGACCAGTCGGAAGAAATGCTCTGCGTGGTGCGGGATAAGGCCGAGCAGCTGGGGCTTTCCGGCCACTTGCTGCTGCTCCGGCAGGATCTGCTCAAGCTGGATCTCTACGGCACCATCCGGGCGGCGGTATCCACCTTTGATACCTTTAACCACATCCCGGAGCTGGATACCGCTATTGCCAACGCGGGCTTTTTTATGGAAAAGGGTGGCGTGTTCCTGTTTGATATGAACACCCCCTATAAGCACCGGAAGGTTCTGGGCGATAACGCGTTCACCTTTGAGGAAGAGGATGCCTCCTGCGTGTGGCGCAACCACTATAACGCTGCTGACCGCAGGGTGGAGATCACGGTGGACATTGATTATCATGAGACCGGCGAGCATTTCCACGAGGAATTCTGCGAGTACACCTACGATCTGGACACCATCCGTGCATCGCTGGAAAAGCACGGCTTTGCGCTGGAAAGCGTCTGCGACGGCGAGACCTTTGGCCCGCTGACCGAGGAGAGCCAGCGCTACTTCTTCTGCGCAACAAAACAGTATACACAACTGGAGGAATAACCTATGGCAAACCTGATCCGCGGCCTGTCCGAGAACGGCGGTGTCGTGTTCTGCGGTGTGGATTCCACCGATATTGTCCGTAAAGCAGAAAAGCTTCACACCACAAGCGCCACCTGCAGCGCGGCATTGGGCCGTCTGCTCACCGGCGCGACCCTGATGGGCTCTATGCTCAAGGACGACCGCGACCGCATCACCCTGCGTGTGGCGGGCGGCGGCCCTGCGGGCGTGCTCATCGCCTGCACCGACGGTACCGGCAACGTGAAGGGCTGCATCGACAACCCGCTGGTGGAGCTGCCCGCGAAAGCCAACGGCCACTTGGACGTAGGCACCGCCGTGGGCAAGGACGGCGTGCTGACCGTCATCCGGGACAACCGTCTGCAAAAGGAGCCCACAGTTGGGCAGGTGCCGCTGGTATCCGGTGAGATCGCCGAGGATCTAACCAGCTACTATGCCTACAGCGAGCAGGTGCCCACCGTGATGGCACTGGGCGTTCTGGTGGACAAGGATCTGTCCATCCTCTGCGCCGGCGGCTTTATGGTGCAGCTTCTGCCCGGCGCTACCGATGCCGAGATCGACCAGCTGGAAAAGAACATCAACGCCATGCCCTCTGTCACCGAGCTGCTCCATGCGGGCAAGACCCCTGAGGACATGATGCAGATGGCACTGGCAGGCTTTGCCCCCAACGTGCTGGACGAGCGCACGGTGCAGTACCAGTGCGATTGCAGTGCCGAGCGCACTAAGGAGATGCTGCTCAGCCTTGGCCGTGCCGAGCTTGAGCGGATGCGTGACGAAGACCCCACCTGTGAGGTGGTGTGCCACTTCTGCCACAGCAAGTATCAGTACGACCTGAACACTCTGCTTGCCGAGTACGATGCACAGGCAGCCGAAGCCGCTCAGTCTAACAAATAACAAATACCGAAGCCGCTGCCCGTGATCCGGTGCAGCGGCTTTTTTGTTTCTGCGTTTCAAAAGCGAGTTGCTTTTATAGTTGCCGTTTTCCGGCACGTCCTCTCCCGTGAAAAGACAGGTCTGGAAAATCCGCAGATTTTCCAGACCTGTAAATAAAAAATAATCTTTCCGCTAAACATGGTCAAAGCAAAGCAGAGACCATTTCAAATCTTCCGCCTTTTTCTATGTGCAGATATCTGCCGCCACGGTATACACGGCATTGTAGTGCAGGGTATCCTCCTGCACGGTGCACGCTTCCCGGCGGGCGAAGATCTCCGCATCCGGGAAAGCATCGTGCAGCGCCCGCAGCCCCTGCAGCCGCGCCAGCACAAGCGCCTGCGCTTCGGTGCGGTACATCGTCTCCTGCTGCTGCCCGTAAAAGGTGGTCTCCTCCACTGCGCAGGGCAGGGGCAGACCGAAAACCTCTAATTGCAGATGCCGGGTGCGGCACAGCCCGTCCCCATCGGGCGCGGAAGGAAGGAGCGCGACAGAGTGCCCCGCAAAAAATAGCCGGTAATTTGTTTTGTTTTCGTCGGTCAGCTGCGGCAGAGTCTCCGCCAGCGAAACGCTCTGTTCTGTCTGCCATTCCAGCTGTGCCACCACCGTGCCTGCCGCCGGGGCAAAGATCAAGGTGCCGTCCCGCTCGCTGCGTGCCGTACCAATCAACCCCTGTCCGGCCTCCACAGTCTGCCCGGGGGCTACCAGCATGGTGCCGCTGGTAAGATTTGTACGCAGCACCGTCCCATTGTACTTTGCCCGCAGTCCGTGCAGAGTGCCTGCGGCGATCTCAGGCCGGGCGCGGGCAGGGGCGGCTTCCACCGCAAGCCGCCCTTTTTCAAAATTCAGGCTTGCCCACGAGAACTCGCCGCTTTCCAGCAGGGCATACTCTCCGGTGCGCAGCAGCTCTTCGGTTACGGCAGTGCCGGGCTGTAAACCGCAGCTGCGCAGCACCGCACCCGCCCGTGCCCGTTGCCCGGTGGTCAGGCTGCCGTAGTCCACCGCCCATATAAGCCCTTGCAGCCAGACCAGCACCAGCCCCCAAGCGGCCAGCCCAACCCAAAGCCCCTTGTGCCGCAGCAGCGGACGCAGCAAAAAATAGAACCCCTGCCGTTTTTCTATCCGCAGCCGCACCCGCCTGTGCCGGGCAAGTGCGGCCAGCCGCCGGTATTGCCACGCGGCACAATGGGCGCAAAAGCCCCCGGGCAGGGAAGAAATACCATACAAATGCAGCCCTTGCCCGGCGGCATCGGTCAAAAGCGCCTCGGGGCTGCCGTTCCGGGCGGTAAAGCGCACCCCCGCCCAAAGGCTTGCAGCTTCCATGGCGGCCTCCTAATCATCGGAAAAATCGGTGCGCAAAAACTGCCCCTGCACCGTCAGCCGGGCGGCGGTCAGGGTGCAGATGCGCAGCCCGCTGCCGTATACCGTGAACCGCCCCTTCGCCAGCCTCAGGCACAGTTTATTTTCATCAAAAAACAACACCGTGCAAAAATGCTCTATCTCCATCCGGTCGCCGCTCAGGTATACGGCAGGGCGGCTGTAAAACCCGGGCGGCGGCTGTCGGAACAGCCCGCGCAGCCAGTCGCCCGGGGTGCGCCGGTCGTGGTGTGCTCTGGCCATCTTTGTCCCTCCCGTCCCGCGCTTTGTACATTGCACAGCCCATGCTTCCATATATATGGAGGGGGAGGGCGTGCTTATGAGTAAAAGCTGCAAACCGCTGTATCCGGGGCTTTTTTTACTGGGTGCAGCCACGGCGGCGCTGGTATTTGCCGCGCCGCAGACCTGTGCGGAAGCTTTGCGGCAGGGTCTTGCGCTCTGCGGCGGGCCGTTGCTGGTGTCGCTGTTTCCGTTTCTGGTGGTGTCGGCGCTCATCATGCGCAGCGGTGTGGGCGAGGTGCTGGGCGTGCTGCTCTGGCCGGTGGTGCGCTGCATCGGTCTGCGCAGCCGTAGCGCGGGCAGTGTGCTGCTCATCGGCCTTGTGGGCGGCTTTGCACCCGCTGCCGCCGCTGCTGCCGAGGCAGTCCGCAGCAGAGAGCTGACCCCGCAGGAGGCTTCGGCCCTGTTGCCCGCCTGTATCTGCTCCGGGCCGTCCTTTGTCATCCTGACCGTAGGGGAGCAGCTGCTGGGCAGCCGCACGGCGGGGGTGTGCCTGTTTGCCGCACAGGTGCTGGCGGGCTGGCTGACGGCGGCACTGCTCTGCCGTGTCTGCGGTAAGGGTAGAACGGAGCCCTTGCCCGTACCGCCCGCCGCCTTGCAAGCAGCACCGCCGCCGGCGCTGGATGCCATCCTTGCACAGGCGGCGGTGACCTACTTGAAATTGTGCGGCTTTGTGCTGTATTTCCGGCTGCTGGCGGCAGGCTGCGGGCTGCTGCTGCCCGCAGCGCTTGCGCCCTTTCCGGCGATGCTGCTGGAGGTGTGCTCCGGCTGTGACTACGCTGCCCGCACCGGTTTATGGGCAAGCGGGCTGTGCTGCGCCGCGCTCAGCGTGCAGGGCGCTTCGGTGCTGCTGCAGGTGCGCACCCTCTGCCCGCCGGAGGTCTCGTTCAAACCCTTGCTGTGGGGCAGGGTGCTGCACCTGCCGCTTTCGCTGGCGCTGTTTTATCTGGGCTTGCCGCAGAGCGCTGTGGAAAGCTTCAATACCCTGTGCGCCCGGGTGGTGCCCATGCAGCGGGTGCCGACAGATTGCGCCCTGCTGGTGTTCGCGGTGTGCTGCATCACGGCCTGCGAGGCCTGCCGCCTGACCGGAAAAAGGACGCAAAATGCAGCTCCGGCAAACAAAAACTGCTCAGCGGCTTGCAAACCGCCGCAAAATGTGGTAACATAGCTCTTGGTTATCATATTACCAAACGCAGCGACGGAGAGAGTAGGCGCTGCCTGCACGGCAAAGAGAGAAGCTTCACCGGCTGAAAGGGCTTCCATGTGCGGCAGGGGCTGAAGTTCGCTCCCGAGCGGTCTGCGCGAACGGTGCGGGTGCATCTATTAGCACAGAACGGTTGCGCCCCGTTACGGCGTTTGAGCGCCGTCTGCCCTTGTGCGGACGGAAACCGGGTGGTACCGCGGAGCAGAAATGGTTACAGCTTCGTCCCTTTTGCCTGAGCAGTCGGGCAGGGGACGGAGCTTTTTTGTTGTACTCCGCTCCATGAACACAAAGAATAAAGGAGAGAAAATCCATGCAAGCAATGATCGATGAGCTGGCCAAGCAGGCCGCTGAAAGCCTTGGTCAGGTGTCCAGCAAGGAGACGCTGGCTTCCTTCTGGCAGGAATACCTCAGCAAAAACGGCAAGATCCCTGCCCTGATGAAGAACCTGCGCACCGTTGCGCCGGAGGAGCGCCCCGCCATGGGCAAGATCATCAACGAACTCAAGCAGAAGGTGCAGGCAGACTACGATGCCGCCGCCGAGACCGTGAAGCAGGCAGAACTTGCTGCCCGCAACGCCGCCGAGACGGTGGATATCACCCTGCCCGCCAAGACCCGCCCCGTGGGTGGTCTGCACCCGTTGACGCTGGTCACCAACCAGATCATCGACGTGTTCTCCGGCATGGGCTTTGCTGTGGCAGATGCCCCGGAGATCGAGGATGACGACCACAACTTCACCCGTCTGAACGTGCCCAAGGATCACCCCGCCCGCGATATGCAGGATACCTTCTATCTGTCCGATGAATTCCTGCTGCGCACCCAGACCTCCGGTGGCCAGATCCGCACCATGGACAGCCAGAAGCCGCCCATCAAGGTGCTGATCCCCGGCCGCGTGTTCCGCTCTGACTCGGACGCTACCCACAGCCCCATGTTCCACCAGATGGAAGGGCTGGTCGTGGATAAGGGCATCACGCTGGGCGACCTGCAGGGCGCACTGAACACCTTCGTGCAGAAGCTGTTTGGTGCCGACACCCGCACCCGTCTGCGTCCCTCCTACTTCCCGTTCACCGAGCCCAGCGTGGAGGTGGACGTAAGCTGCTTCGAGTGCCACGGCAAGGGCTGCCCTCTGTGCAAGCACACCGGCTGGATCGAGGTGCTGGGCGGCGGCGTTGTCAACCGTAAGGTGCTGGAAAACTGCAACATTGACCCGGACGAGTACTCCGGCTTCGCCTTCGGCATCGGCATCGAGCGTATCGCCATGCTGAAGTACGGCATCAACAACATTGGTCTGATGTTCGAGAATAATCTGCAGTTCCTCAAGCAGTTCCACGAATAAGAGGGGAGAGAACAAACAATGAAAGTACCTTTCAGTTGGTTAAAAGAATTCGTTGATATCGATGTTACCGCACAGGAACTGGAGGAGAAGCTGTTCTCCTGCGGCTTCGAGGTGGAAGAATTGATCCCGCTGGATGCCGGCATCAGCAAGGTGGTCGTCGGCAAGATCGTGGAGATGGAAAAGCAGGAGGGCACCCACCTGACCAAGTGTGTGGTGGACTGCGGCGCCTACGGCCACGAGATCCGCATCAGCACCGGTGCCGCCAACATGAAGCTGGGCGATTGCGTGCCCACCGCACTGGATGGCTCCACTCTGCCCGGCGGCATCACCATCAAGGCCCGCAAGATGCAGGGCGTGGAGTCCAACGGTATGCTGTGCTCCGGCGCAGAGCTGGGTCTGAACGATGACCTGTTCCCGGGCTCTGAGGTCTATGGCCTGCTCATCCTGCCCGAGGATTCTGTCCCCGGCACCGACATCGCCCCCGTGGTGGGTCTGGATGACTACATCTTTGATATCTCCATCACCGCCAACCGCCCGGACTGCCAGTCCGTTCTGGGCATTGCCCGCGAGGTGGCTGCGGTTCTGGGCAAGCCCCTGCATATGCCCGCCATGGACTACAAGGCCGTCTGCGAGCCGGACGCTCCCATCACCGTCAAGGTGGAGGCACCGGAGCTGTGCCCCCGCTACATGGCACACTATGTCCGCAACATCCGCATGGGCGAGTCTCCCCGCTGGATGAAGCGCCATCTGGCGTTGTGCGGTCTGCGCTCTATCAGCAACGTGGTGGATATCACCAACCACACCCTGCTGGAGATGGGTCAGCCAATGCACGCCTTTGACCTGAACAAGGTCGCCGGCCGCACCATTGATGTGCGCCGCGCCCACGAGGGCGAAAAGATCGTCACGCTGGACGAGAAGGAATTCACCCTGAACCCCAACAATCTGGTCATCTGCGATGCCGAAAAGCCGGTGGCACTGGCCGGTATCATGGGCGGCGCAAACTCCGGCATGGACGATAACACGACCAGCCTGCTGTTCGAGTGCGCTACCTTTGCCCGCGACAGCGTGCGTAAAACCAGCCGCGCACTGGGTCAGAACAGCGATTCCTCTGCCCGCTACGAAAAGGGCGTGGATCGCTACTCTCCGCAGCTGGGTCTGGCACGTGCTCTGCACCTGATCCAGCAGCTGGATTGCGGTGATATCACTACACTGGAGTACGACCTGACCGATGGTCGCCCGCTGGAGCGCAAGCACATCGTCACCACCCCGGCTAAGATCTGCGGCGTGCTGGGCATCACTGTGCCCGACCAGACCATGATCGACATTCTGCAGCGTCTGGAGTTCACCGTGGACGTACAGGCCGATGGCAGCTGGGATGTGTCCGCACCCCTGTACCGCGATGACGTGGAAAGCTTCCCGGATCTGGCCGAGGAGGTCATCCGTGAGTACGGCTACGACCATATCGTGCCCACCTTCCTGAACACTGCCTCGGTCACCAACGGCGGCCTGAACTACGACCAGAAGCAGCAGCTCAAGACCAAGCGTCTGCTGGCTGCACAGGGCTTCTACGAGGCCTCCACGCTGGCCTTCTACTCTGGCGCCGAGCTGGATATGCTGCATATCCCTGCTGAGGACGAGGCCCGCAAGGCCATCCGCATCCTGAACCCCATCAGCGAGAACCTGTCCATCATGCGCACCCTGCTGACCCCCTCCATGCTGAACGTCATCGTGGACAACCTGAAAAAGGGCAACGTCGAGGGTCGCCTGTTCGAGATGGCACCGGTCTATCTGGCCAAGGAGCTGCCCATCAATGAGCACCCCCACGAGCGTCAGACCCTCTGCATCGGTGCTTTTGGCCCCGAGGAGGACTTCTTCACCGTCAAGGGCGCACTGGAGGCACTGGCAGCCGGCTTTGGCCTGACCTTCGACTATCAGCGCGAGACCGCAGCATGGCTGCACCCCGGCATCAGCGCCGCCGTGTATTGCAACGGCAAGCGTCTGGGCGTGTTCGGCAAGCTTGCCAACGAGATCAACGCCGAGCTGGAGATCGCCAAGGAGCAGAAGGACAGCCAGAACATCTATCTGGGCGAGCTGGACTACGAGGCACTGATGTCCTGCGTAGAGGGCGAGCTGCGCTATAAGCCCCTCAGCCCCTATGCACCTGTCAAACGCGATCTGGCTCTGGTCTGCGGCGAGGCTGTGTCCTGCGGCGAGATCGAGGAGACCATCCGCAAGGCCAGCCCGCTGGTCAGCGAGGTCAAGCTGTTCGATATCTATCGCGGTGCAAACCTCGGTGAGGGCAAGAAGAGCATGGCCTTCAGCCTGTCCCTGTCTGACCCCAAGAAGGAAGTTTCCGCTGAGGAAGTGGAACGCGTGGTCAAGAAGATCCTCGGCAACCTGAAGTTCAAGCTGGGTATCGAGATCCGCTAAAAGCTTATTATATAAGTAATTATATAGACCCGAGGCCGTCTGTGCAGTGCATGGACGGCCTTTTTGTATGGGGAAGAGGGAAGTAATGATAATATAAGTGAAGTAAACTCAATTTTCTTTTAAAAAAGATGTCAAAAAAGTGTTGACAAGATTGCCGGGGTGTGGTATTATACTTGAGCGCCAAGCGCTGAGACAAAAGAATGACTTCTGAAGCCTCAGCAGGAAGCCCTTGAAAAGAACCAATAGACGCTGAAAAACACCAGTTGACACTGAGATGTATGAAGCGCTCCAAGTTCAGAAAAGTTCAAAAGCTTCTCAAAAAAGTGCTTGACAAAAAACCGCTTCTGTGGTAAAATA
>CAKTCY010000055.1 GCA_934540955.1 uncultured Faecalibacterium sp. | reverse complement strand
CCGCTGCTGGAAATTCTGGAACAAATGGGCTGCACCGTAGAGCGGGCGCACGATGCTGCCGCCATTTCACGGTTCGGGGCGCTGCGCGGCGCGGGAAATGTGCACACAGCGCCCTACCCCGGCCTTGCTACGGACGCCGCCCCGCTGCTGGTGGCGGTGATGCTCTGCGCGCAGGGGGAAAGCAGCCTGCAGGACAGGGTGTTTGAAAACCGCTTTGCCTGCGCGGAGGGCTTTGCGGCGCTGGGCGCGAACGTCCGGGTGGCAGAGCGCACATTGTATGTGCAGCCCGCCGGGGCGCTGCACGGGGCAAGGCTGACCGCACCGGACCTGCGGGGCGGGGCAGCGCTGGTGCTTGCGGCACTGGCTGCCCGGGGCAGCAGCCGACTTAGTGGAGTGGAGTTTGTCCGGCGCGGCTATGCGGATCTTGACCGGCTTTTGGCGGGGCTGGGGGCGCAGATTTGGCAGGAAATACCCGCCCAGAGTGGGCTTGCGAAAAAAACACCCACGAAAAAGCAATTTTGTCTTGCAATCGGAACGAAAAAATGATACGATACAGTTATATAAATATCGTATGATAATTTCTGTGCGGCTTTTGCGCAGTTCCACATAAAAATCCGATGGAGGACAAAGCTATGGCATTGATGCTCGACGAAGAACTGGACGAAAACGTTACTACGATCAAGGTGATCGGTGTAGGCGGCGGCGGCGGCAACGCTGTGAACCGCATGGTGAGCGACGGCCTGCAGGGCGTGGAGTTCATCGCCATGAATACTGACCAGCAGGCACTGGCAAAGAACCATGCCTCGGTCAAGGTGCAGCTGGGCTCCAAGCTGACCAAGGGCCGTGGTGCGGGTGCAGACCCGGAGATCGGCCAGCGCGCCGCTGAAGAAAGCAAGGACGAGATCGCCAACGCCCTCAAGGGCTCCCAGATGGTCTTTATCACCGCCGGTATGGGCGGCGGCACCGGCACCGGTGCGGCACCCGTTGTGGCCGAGGTGGCACATGATCTGGGCATCCTGACCGTTGGCATCGTTACCAAGCCCTTCTCCTTTGAGGGCAAGCGCAAGATGGGTCTGGCCGAGCAGGGCATTGCCAATCTGCTGATGCACGTTGACAGCCTGATTGTCATCCCCAACGAGCGCCTGAAGATGATCAGTCAGGAAAAGATTACCCTGATGAACGCCTTCCAGGCCGCCGACAACGTGCTGCGTCAGGGCGTTGAGTCCATCTCTGCCCTGATCAACGTGCCCGCCTTCATCAACCTGGACTTCGCCGACGTGCGCTCCATCATGAAGGATGCCGGCTACGCCCACATGGGCGTGGGCAGCGCCAAGGGTGCCGGCAAGGCTGAGAACGCTGCCAAGGCTGCGATCTCCAGTCCGCTGCTGGAGACCAGCATTGCCGGTGCACACGGCGTTATCATCAACATCACCTCCAGCCCGGACATCGGTCTGGAGGATGTGGAGACCGCCGCAGGCCTCATCACCCAGAGCGCACATCCCGATGCAAACATCATCTGGGGTACTGCCTTTGATGAGAACCTGTCCGATGAGATGCGCGTGACCGTTGTGGCCACCGGCTTCGACAACAAGAGCGCCAGCGACCTGCGCAACAGCATCAACAACGCCATGGGCGGTGCACAGTCTGTGCCCACTGCGGTGTTCAGCAGCGACACAGGCGCAGCCGCAGCCCCGGCATCCAATGCCGCCCCGGCTGCTGCTCCGGCTGAAAAGAAGGCCGTGGAGGAGGAAAGCAGCGATAACCGTTACTACGACGAGCTGCTGGCCATCCTGAACAAGCGCAAGTAAGATCAGGCTACAATGGGGCTGGCAGCTGCGCCCATGCGGTCAGCGCAGGCCCCGTGCAAGGTGTGCATGGGAGGGCATCATGGTGCAGACAGAGCGGGAGACCGGTGCCCTGCGCGGACAGTTTGCCCGGCAGGCCGCTGTACAGGCATCTGCCGCAGCACAGGCGGAAAGCGCCCGGGCGCAGGCAGAGCAGCTGAGCCGCAAGCTGGCTGCGGCACGCGCCGAGGTGCGCCGGTATCAGACCCGGATGTTCGCCTTTGAGCGCACGCTGCTTTCCCTCAAGCACGATAATGCAGAGCTGGAGGCCGCCTGTGAGCAGGCGTGGGAGCAGCTGGAGCTGGCTAATGCCCGGGCAGAAAAGGCCGAGGCCGCCTGCCGCAGAGCCGAGGCTGCTCTTGCCGCCATGCAGCAGACCGCCCCGGAAGCACCCGTGCAGCCGGACACCGCCCCCGAGGCTGTACCGCAGTGCGAGGCTGCACCGGAGCAGCCTGCGCCGGAAACGGAAGAACTGCTCTGCGCCCCGGAACAGGCATTGCCGCCGGAGCCCGCACAGCCTGCATGGCAGCCGGAGACCCGGCTGGAGCAGATGGCTGCGGAGCTGATGGGCTGGTTCGATGCCATGATGCCCCAAGAGTGAACTTAAAAAGGACTGCTGCGTGTTTTGCGCAGCAGTCCTTTTTCTTTCTGCGCGGGACGATTTAAAATGCGCTCCGCTTTGCTTTGCGCATCATCAGCGGAAATAAGGCTTATATTTCGCGGTTGCCGCGCTCCGCAGAGCGCGGCAACCGCATTTTTACGGGAAGGGCTGTAACGGCAAACGGCTTGCTTTCGAACAGCGTTTGCAAAGGGGACGGTACAAATTGAATCGTATTTATACAACCGGAAATGAAAAAGCTTGCGGGAAATACCGGAAAATGGCAGAAATGTTGCGCACAGCCTTGCATTTTGCAGCAGAATCTATTAAAGTATAAATGAATGTAAAAAATTGAGGATGCCGGGCGTAAGCCCGCTGCATCCGGTCAGTGCGGACGGCGTGCCCGGAGCGGAGCCGGGACAAAGGGCTGCGCCGCAAAAGGAGAGACATGGCCATGAACGAGAAACCGAAGATCCTGATCGCGGATGATTCCGAGATCAACCGTGCCCTGCTCAAGGAGATACTGGGCGATGGCTATGACTATCTGGAGGCAGAGGACGGCGCAGCGGCGGTGGAGCTGATGCGGCAGCGCACGGATATCTCGCTGCTGCTGCTGGACCTGATGATGCCGGGCATGGACGGCTTTGATGTGCTGCGGGTGATGAAGTACCACGCATGGCTGGACGAGATCCCGGTCATCGTCATCTCGGCGGCAGAGGATACCGCCAACATTGAGCGCGCCTATGATCTGGGCGTGGCAGACTATATCCGCCGCCCCTTCGAGCGGATCATGATCCTGCGCCGGGTGAAGAATATCCTCATGCTGTACGCCAAGCAAAAGCGGCTCACCCGCCTTGTTACCGATCAGGTGTACGAAAAAGAGCACAACAGCGTGCTGATGATCAGCATCCTGAGCCATGTGGTGGAGTTCCGCAACAGCGAAAGCGGGCTTCATGTCCTGCACATCCGCACCCTGACCGACCTGCTTTTGCACCGGCTGGTGCAAAAGACCGACCGCTATCAGCTGGACGAAAGCGATATCGCCCGCATCAGCACCGCCTCGGCGCTGCACGATATCGGCAAGATCGTCATCCCGGAGGAGATCCTGAACAAGCCCGGCCGCCTGACCGCCGAGGAGTTTGCCATCATCAAGAACCATACCGTGTCGGGTGCGCAAATGCTGCAGGATCTGGGACAGGCGATTGCGCAGGACGAGCCGCTTTTGCAGGTGGCGCACGCCATCTGCCGCTGGCACCACGAGCGCTGGGACGGCAATGGCTACCCCGACCGGCTGAAGGGGGACGAGATCCCCATTGCAGCGCAGGTGGTGGCGCTGGCAGACGTGTACGACGCCCTGACCAGCGAGCGCTGCTATAAGCACGCCTACGACCACGACACCGCGCTGCGTATGATATTGAACGGCGAGTGCGGGGCCTTTAACCCGCTGCTGCTGGACTGCCTGCAGGAGTCCTCGGAGCAGCTGCGTGCCGAGCTGAACCTCTCGGAGTGGGACCGGGGCTTCCGGCAGGAGACCCACCGCCTTTCCGAGGAGATCCTGCACCGGGAGGCGCTGCCCCGGGAGAACCACGCTCAGCTGCTGCTGGAGCAGGAAAAGGAGCGCACGGATTTCTATGCCGCTCAGTGCGGCGGCATCCGGTTCGACTACGACCTGCTGGCCGGCAGCGTGACGGTATATGACTACCACGCCGAGCCCCTGCAGCAAAAAACGGTGACGGATTTTGCACAGGGCAAGGGGCTCAGCTTTTTGAACGAGCAGGATCGGCGCAAGCTTTCCAAGGCCATCAGCCGTGCCACGCCGGAAGCGCCGGACGTGGTGCTGCCGGTCATGGTGCAGCGGGACGGAAAACCGCGGCTGCACAGGATGGCGCTGCATACCATCTGGAGCGGTGCCGGGGTGCGCCGCTGCGTGAACGTGCTGGGACAGCTGACTGACGAGCAGCACCGCGTGGAGCATCAGGCCGAGCTGCTGACCGCGCTCGACCCGGAGGAGGATCCTGCCCACTTCCTGCGGCGGCTGCAGGGCATTTTTGACGTGGTGCGTCTGGTAGACCCGGGGCACCGCAAGGTGCTTACGCTGGACAGTGACGGCATCCTGACCGAAAAGCCCGGCAATTGCCACATGGTGTGGAACCGGGACTCCCGGTGCGAAAACTGCATCTCTGCCAAGGCCTACGCCCGCAAGACTATTTTGAATAAGATCGAGTTCAAGGACGAGGAAGCCTACTTTGTCATCTCCAAGTACATCGAGGTAGGCGGCAGGGGCTGTATGCTGGAAATGGTCACCCGGCTGACGGACGGCCGCTGGCTGGACATGGGCGGCCACCGGCTGCTGCTGGACCGCTGCGACGGAATGGAGCGCAGCGCCTTCGTAGACCCCCTGACCGGGGCCTACACCCGCCGCTACTTCGATAAGTTCCTTGCCGGGGGCGAGCTGCACGGCGGCGTGGCGATGATCGACGTGGATCAGTTTAAGTCGGTCAACGACAGCTTTGGGCATCTGGTGGGGGATGAAGCACTGAAAACGGTGGCCGCAGCCATGCAGAGCTGCCTGCGCCAGACCGATATCCTGATCCGCTACGGCGGCGACGAATTTTTGCTGCTGATGCCCCAGAGCCGTTCTAACGGTGTGGAAAGCGTCATCCGGCGTGTGCAGGACGCCGTGCAGGCGGCACGGGTGCCCAGCCACCCGGAACTCCGGCTCTCGGTAAGCATTGGCGGGGTATGCGATGTGCAGCCCCTGACCGAGGCCATCCGTCAGGCGGATGCCCGGATGTACCGCAATAAGGAAAACGGATAACAAAAAGCGTTGCACAAAACACTGTGCAACGCTTTTTTGTTCTTTAGCGCATATTACTGGTGCGGTGCTCCATCAGATAGGTAGCCTGCAGGTCTGCGATGTGCAGCTTGACCGCCAGCGGGTACTTGTCGTAGGCCTCCGAGATGGCAAAGCAGCCGCCCCGGGCAGCATCGTCAAAGCCGCCCATGTGCCAGCGGATGGCGACCGCCTCCTCCACCTTCAGCTTCATGAACCGCTCGATGAGGAACACGCTCTTTTCGCCGTGACCGTAGGGGAAAAGGTCGTCCACACTGTAAAAGGGGGCCTTCTCCCACTGTCCGGTGGCTTCGTTCTTCACGTTGCGGGTGCCCAGCTTGTAGTAGTTGGCCTTGCACAGATCGTGCAGCAGGGCACAGATGGCGTAGCTTTCCTCGCTTTCACCCTCGGTGAAAAAGCTGTCGTGCAGCGCGTGGTAGACGTTCAGGCTGTGCATACACAGCCCGCCCTCACAGGCTCCGTGAAAGCGGGTAGAGGCCGGTGCGGTGAAAAAATCCGTCTTTTTGTCCAGCCAGTCCAGCAGCTTTTCGCTGCCCGGGCGGGTGACGTGCTGCTGCCAGATGTCCAGAAACTCTGCGCGGTCGCCCCCGCTCACAGCTCCATATCCTCCAGAATGCCCTTGAGGATGGCCAGCTCGTCGTGGCTCAGGGAGATGCCCTTGCCCATGCGGGTGCCGTCCGGGGACCAGTCGCGGATGTCGTACTTGGGCTCGCCGTCGTTCCAGCTGATAAGGTTCAGCTGACGCTCCCAGCCGCGGGGACGCTGGCTCAGCACGGCTACACGCTGGACAACTTCGTATTTGATCTCTGCCATATTGCAAAACCTGCCTTTATGTTTGTATGCTACCATAATAAGGGAAGTGCGGCGAGATTTCAACAGGTAAACTGAAATATTTTAAAAAATTTTTGTTACGCTCAGCCGTAAGGGGCATCCTCGCGCCATTCCACCAGCTCCAAAACGGCGGCGGTGTCCTCGTCCGGGGCGGGCTGGCGGCTGTGCAGCTTCTGCTTTGTGCTGAACAGCCCGGGCGCGTAGTGCGCCATCACGCTGGTCTGCACGTCCCCGGCCAGAAAGGCGGCGGCATTCCTCTGGCGGCAGGCCACTGGGGTGCCGTCGGTCATGGGGACACCGGGCTTTTCCGGCTGCGGCTCTTCCGGCGGGGGCAGCTGGGTGCCGGGTGCGTCCGGCGCAGCCGGGGGCTGCAGGGGCATCCTGCCCAGCGGCGGGGCATTGCGGGTGCTGCTTGCCTGCGGGGCGGCAGCGGTGCCGGGCTGGTTTTCCAGCTCGTGGCGGATGAAGGGCTCCAGAGAATTCATCAAAATTCACCTCCGCCCCTAGTGTGCCCCGCCGGCGGCGTTTTACACCCGCAGCTCTACGGTGGAGCCGCCGGTGCGTGCCTTGTGCACCACCACCTGCCGGTCGATGCGGTCCTTGAGTGCCCCCACATGGGAGATGATGCCCACAAGCCGGTCGCCCTCGGTCAGGCCGGAAAGCACCCGGATGGCCAGCTCCAGCGATTCCTCGTCCAGCGAGCCGAAGCCCTCGTCTAAGAACAAAGTGTCCAGCCGGATGCCCCCGGCGCTGCTCTGCACCTCGTCCGAAAGGCCGAGCGCCAGCGCCAGTGAGGCCTTGAAGCTCTCGCCGCCGGAAAGGGTCTTTACGCTGCGGCGGGTGCCGTTGTAGTGGTCGATGACGCCAAGGTCCAGCCCGGACTGGCTGCGCTGGTTCTCTGCGCCGATGCGCTCCAGCTCGTACTGCCCGGCGGTCATCTGCATCAGGCGGGTGTTGGCGTAGCGCAGAATGCGATCCAGATAGTTCATCTGGATGTAGGCCTCGAGGCGGATCTTCTGCTTGCTGGTCAAAGTGCCGCCCGCCGTAGCAGCCAGCGCGCTGACCCACTGCCACCGGCTTTCCAGCGTCTGCCGCGCCTCGGCGGCAGCGCGGTACTGCGCCGCCGTTTTGCGGTTGGGCAGCAGCTGTGCCGAAAGCTGCTTTTCCCGGCTGCGCAAAGTCTCCCGTGCGGCGGTCAGCGCGGTCTGCTGTGAGGTAAGCTCCTCGGCGCTGCGGGCGGGCAGCTCCTTTTGGGCGGCGGTCTGCTGAGTGCGCAGCGCTTCTACGGCGGCTTCGGCGGCGGCAACGCTCTGCTCGGCCTGCTTCAGGCGGCGCTGCGCCGTGTCCATGCCGGTGCGCAGGGCGCTGCGGTCGGCCTCCAGCTTGTCCAGCGCCGCCTGTGCGTCCGCGCGCCGGGGGTAGGGCAGGGCGGCGTGCCGCTCTGCGATCTGCCCCTCCAGCGCGTCTGCGCTGGCATTCTGGGCGGCGGCGCTGCGGTCGGCCTCGGCAGCGGCCTGCTCCAGCGCCGGGCGCTGGCGGGTCTTGTTTTGCCGGTCGGTTTCCAGCTGTGCCCTGCGGCGGCAGTTAGCTTCGGCCTGTCGGCACTGTGCAGCACAGTCTGCCTGTGCCGTCTGCAAGGCGGCAGTTTCCTCGGCCAGCACGTTGGTCATCAGGGCAAAGGTGAGGGGCACCGTGCCCTCGGGGGCGGTAAAGCGCTCCGGCAGCAGGGTCTCAGCGTCCCGCCGGAGGGAGGCTTTTGCTTCGTTGGCAGCAGCCAGTGCGCTCTGGGCGGCGGCGCTGGCGCTCTGCGCCTGCCGGTCAGCAGCGGCAACGGCCTGCCGTGCAGCCTCCACCTGCGCCTGTGTGGGCGCGGTATGGGGCAGCAGGGCGCGGGCAGGGTGATGGGTGCTGCCGCACACCGGGCAGGGTGTGCCCTCGACAAGACTCTCGGCCAGCAGCCCGGCCTGTGCGTCCAGAAATGCCCGCTCCAGCGTATTCTGCCGGGCGCGGGCGTCGTCCTGTGCGGCGGCAGCGGCGCGGTAGCTCTCCTGCGCCTTGTGCGCAGTCTTGGCCTGCCGCTGGCAGTCCGCAAGGCGCTGCTCCAGCTTTGCCAGTGCTTCGCCGCGCTGCGCCAGCTGGGTGCTGTGGGTCTGCAGGGTCAGCAGCCGGGTGTCCGCGTCTGCCAGCGCGGCAAGGTCGGTCTCGGCGGCGGCAAGGGCAGCGTTCAGGCTGTCCAGCTGGATGCGGCGCTTTTGCGCCTGTGCCGCTGCCAGTCGGGCGGCGTCCCGCGCCTCGGTCTGCTGGCGGCAGAGAGCGTCCAGCGCGTCATAGGCCGCAAGAGCGCTTTGCGCCTGTGTCACCTGCGCAGTCAGGGCATCCAGCTGTGCGGCGTCCCCCGCGTGGCGGTCGGCCTCGGCGCGGGCGGCGTCCAGTGCGGGCCTTGCGGCGGCAAGCTCCGCCTGCCGGGCAGCCAGCTGCTGCGCCAGCCGCTGCGCCTGTGCGGCGGCACCCAGCTGCTGCTGTACTGTATCCAGCTGGGCTTCGGTGGTGTGCAGGGCGGTGCCGGCTTCCTCCAGCGCCGCAGCCTGCCGGGCGGTCAGGGCGTCCAGTAAGGCCAGCGCCGTTTCCGGCACGGTCTGGGCGCACAGGGCGCGCAGCGCCTCGGCGTCCGGGTCCTCCGGGCTGAATTGCAGCCCGCCCAGCAGGCTGTCCAGCTTGGCGTTCTGGGCGGTGCGCTGCTGGTTCAGCGCGGCGGCCTCGGCCTGCAAACGCTCCTGTAACTGAGCATAGCGCTGGGTGCGGAACAGCTTGCGGAAGATGCGGCTGCGCTCCTCCGTGGAGGCATTGAGCAGCTTTGTGAACTGCCCCTGCGCGATGAGTACGATCTGGGAAAACTGGTTATAGTCCAGCCCGATGATCTCCTGCACGGCGGCGGTCACATCCTTTGCCTTGGTCACCGGCGGGCGGGTGTCCGGGTAGGTCAGGGTGGCATCTGCCTTTTCGGTGGTCATGCCCTCGCCCCGGGCCTTGGGGCGCTGATACTCCGGGTTGCGGCGCACCGTGTAGCGCACGCCGTGCACCTCAAATTCCAGCTCCACAAAGGTGGGGGTCTTGTCGTCTGCGTACTTGCAGCGCAGCATGGAGCCTTCCCGGATGCCGCTGCTGGAATGATCGTACAGCGCATAGGTGATGGCGTCAAAAATAGTAGTCTTGCCCGCGCCGGTATCGCCGGTAATGAGGTATAGCCCACCTTTGCCCAGCTTTTCAAGGTCAAGAGTGGTCTCGGCGGCATAGGGGCCAAAGGCCGAAAGGGTCAGTCGCAGCGGTCTCATACAGTGTCGCCCTCCTTCCAGATCTCCTCGATCAGCTCCTGGCAGAACGCCGTCTGCTCGGCGGTCAGGGGCTGGTTATTTTGCAGCTGGTAGAAGGCCGCCAGATGCTCCAGCGGGGAGATGCTCTCGGTGCGCTCCGGGGCGCTGATCTCCTGCTGCTGGCGGGTGCGCTGGTTGTCGTAGTCCAGCTGCATCAGGTTGGGGTAGATGACCCGCAGCCGCGCCAGCGCGTCCGGCACATCCTGCTCATCGGTCAGGGTGATGTGCAGGTAATCGTCCACGGCGGTGCCCTCGTAGCGGCTGCGGTCGGTCAGCTCCATGTAGCTGCCCCGCAGCCCGCGCAGGTCGTGCCGGGGGGTCAGGGGCGCGGTGGTGATGCGTACCTCGCCCTTTGCGCCCAGCTCCACAAAGGTGGCGCTTTTGTGCTGCCCCGCCTCCGAGAAGGAATACTTCAGCGGTGTGCCGCAGTAGCGCAGGGTCTCCCGCCCTACCTTCTGCGGGCTGTGCAGATGCCCCAGTGCCACATAGTCAAAGGCATCGAACAGGGCGGCGTCCACGCTGTCCACCCCGCCCACCGAGGGCTCCTCGCTCTCGCAGGCGGCAGCGCCCGCCACAAACTGGTGCGCCACCAGCACGCTGCGGTGGCCGGGGTCCGGGGTGCAGTGCCGCAGCACGCAGGCAAGGGCGTCGTTGTAGCTCTCAATAGGCTCGTCCGGCCAGACGTGCCGCACCATGGCGGGCTTTAAAAAGGGCAGTAAGTACACATCCACCGTGCCGTGGGCATCCTGCAGGGGGATGGGCTGCGGCGCACCGGTGAACACCGGGCTGACGTAGACCCGGCTGTCGGCCAGAAGGGCAGAGCCGAAGGCTACCCGGTCGGCAGAATCGTGGTTGCCGCTGATGGCGAACACCGGCAGCTTCCGCGCCGCCAGCTGGGTCAAAAACCAGTCCAGCAGCCGCACCGCCTCGGCAGGGGGAACGGGCTTGTCGTAAAGGTCCCCGGCCAGCAGCACGCCGTCCACAGGGGTCTCATCCAGCAGGGCTAGAATTTGTTCCAGAATATACCGCTGATCCTCCAGCATGGAAAACTCGCACACCCGCTTGCCCAGATGCAGGTCGGACAAATGCAGAAAACGCAAACAGGAACACCGCCTTTCAAAAAAACGCTTTGCCCTATTATAACGCAGCCGCCGCTGCACGCGCAACCAAGGAGAACAGAAAAAAGCACCTGCAAGGTCTGGAAACAATGCAGGTGCTTAACCCTTCCGTCTTGCCGCTGCGCTTCACCCGTGAAAATGGGACACCGGAGCGTCCGCAGACGCTCCGGTGTCCCGAAATTTAAAATGTTTTTGCGTCCTGCGTGTATCAGAACAGCTTCTCCCAAGTAGCGCAGCCCACGCTGCCGTCTGCCGTCAGACCGTTGCGCCGCTGAAACCGCTGTACGGCGGCAGCGGTGGCTGCACCGTATTTGCCGTCATCCTTCAGCCGCTCGCCCAGAGAGTTGAGCTTTTGCTGCACCAGCCGCACCGTGCCGCCGGAGGAGCCGGTGCGCAGCACGATGCCGGGGTAGGGCACCTTCAGCCCGTGCTTTGCGGTGTAGCGGGTGTAGAGCACGTTCCATGTGTTCTGCCCCACCTTGCCGTCCATGTTCATCTTGTTTTTCAGCTGAAACTCCTGCACGGCACGCTGGGTGCCGGTGCCGAATTTGCCGTCCGCTTTCAGCGCATCGTACCATGTGCACCCATCGCGCACGCCGTTGAGCCACGTCTGCACAAGCGCCACGTCCGGCCCGGAGGAGCCGCGCTGGAGCAGGGAATAATAACCGGGAATCGCCATAGAGGGATCCCTCCTTTCCCTCCATGCTATGCTCCGGCGGGGTGCGGCGTCACCCCGCCAGCAGCACCGTCTGCCGCCGGGCGGTCAGCCGGTGCGCCCAGTCCACCAGCCGGAACCGCAGGATGTACTGCCCGCAGACAAGGTCGTTTTCCGCAGGCAGAGCGTAGCCGCCCTGCGCAAAGCTGCACAGCCCCGGGTACAGCACACACCACCAGTTGCGCCCGCCGCCGCTGCCAATGTCGATGCGCACCGCATCGTACCGCCCGGCGGGCAGCTGACCGGTGGGGTAGCGCCGGGCGGGGAAGTACATATTGACAAGATACACCCGCACCGGGGCATGGATGCCCTGCGCGGCCAGTGCCCGCTGCGCCGCCAGCTGGAACTGCAAAAGCTGCCCTGCCGCCCATGCCCGTGCCTCCGGTGCGCTCTGCGCCGGGCACTGCTGCATCACGGCCAGCACTGCGTCCCGCACCCGAAGCTTGGCGCTCTGGTCGGCCACGGCATCGCTGGCTGCCCGGATGTGCAGCCGCAGGGTGTCGGCGCAAAGCGCTGCCCCGGCATCCAGCTGAGTGCGCCCCCAGCACAGCCCCTGCAAAGCGCCGCACAGTGCAAAGCCCGCCAGTAAGCTGGCGCACAGCAGCCGCAGCTGCCGGACGGAAAGCGGTTTTGAAAACCAGCGAAGCATAAAAAACAGACCCCTCTTCTGGAAATGATAACCAGAGGATGGGTCTGCTGCAGCGGGGTTATACAAAAAGAATGATTTCTCTCAGTCATTGCTGTAAGAACCCTCTCAGTCATTGCTGCGCAATGCCAGCTCCCCCGAAGGGGGAGCTTTTGTGCATATATCGGGAAAGCACAGCTTCAAAGGCGAGATTGTATCACCTGATGAATCTTTTCGCAGACTGATTCAAACTGAAAATCAACTTCATGATTAGAAAAACGGAGAACCTCTAAACCATACTGCGAAAAGACGCTGCTGCGTTCACGGTCATACAAAAGGCCTTGCTCCGTGGTATGTTGCGCTCCGTCCAGTTCAATGACCAATTGTGCGCGGGAACAGTAAAAATCAGCGATAAAAGATTCAATAATGCGCTGCTTATAAATTTTTACCGGGTAGTGACGTAAAAACTGATACCACAGCTTCTTTTCCTGCGGCGTCATTTCACGGCGCAGTTCGCGTGCACGAGGCAGCATATCGCCGTTCTTGGGAACAATGTTCGGTTTCATGAAAAGCACCCGCTTTCGGTTTAAGAAAAAGCTCCCCCTTTCGGGGGAGCTGGCATCGAGCGTATGCGAGATGACTGAGAGGGTTCTTAGTTCTTCAGGGACTGCATGGGTGCAGGCAGGCGGCCGCCGCGGTTGATGAACACCGAGGGGTCGTGGCTGTTCACCGGCATGATGGGACCATAGCCCAGCAGGCCGCCGAAGTCCAGCACCTCACCGGCCTTGCGGCCGATGGCGGGGATCACGCGCACGGCGGTGGTCTTGCTGTTCACCATGCCAATGGCGGCCTCGTCCGCGATCAGGGCGCTGATGACGGCAGGGGTGGTGTCGCCGGGGATGATGACCATGTCGATGCCCACAGAGCAGACGGCGGTCATGGCTTCCAGCTTTTCAATGGTCAGGCAGCCGATCTCGGCAGCGTGGATCATACCGGCATCCTCGCTGACCGGGATAAAGGCACCGGACAGGCCGCCGACGTGGTTGGAGGCCATCACGCCGCCCTTCTTCACGGCATCGTTCAACAGGGCAAGGCAGGCGGTGGTGCCGCAGCAGCCGCAGGTCTCCAGACCCATCTCCTCCAGAATATTGGCCACGCTGTCGCCGATGGCCGGGGTGGGAGCCAGCGAAAGGTCGATGATACCGGCGGGCACGCCCAGTGCCTTGGAGGCAAGGTTTGCCACCAGCTGACCTACGCGGGTGATCTTGAAGGCGGTGCGCTTGACCAGCTCTGCCACCTCGTCAATGGGGGCGTCCTTGGGCAGACGTGCCAGCGCGGCGCGCACAGCGCCCGGGCCGGAAACGCCCACATGGATCTCGCAGTCCGGCTCGCCGGGGCCGTGGAAGGCACCGGCCATGAAGGGGTTATCCTCCGGAGCGTTGCAGAACACCACCAGCTTGGCAGCGCCGATGCACTGACGGTCGGCGGTCAGCTCGCTGGCCTTCTTCACGGCCTCGCCCATCAGCTTGATGGCGTCCATGTTCAGACCGGCCTTGGTGGCGCCGATATTCACCGAGCTGCACACGATGTCGGTCTCAGCCAGTGCACGGGGGATGGACTCGATCAGGCGGCGGTCACCGGCAGAAAAGCCCTTGTGCACCAGTGCGCTGTAGCCGCCCACAAAGTTGACGCCCACCTTTTTGCCGGCGGCGTCCAGCGTCTTTGCAAAGTCCACGGGGTCTGCCTCCGGGCAGGCACCCAGCAGCATGGCAATGGGGGTAACGCTGATGCGCTTGTTGATGATGGGGATACCGTACTCGGCGCTGATGTGCTCCACGGTGGAGACAAGGTTCGCGGCCTTGGTGGTGATCTTGTTATAGATGTTCTCGCAGGCCTTTTTGGGGTCCGGGTCGATGCAGTCCAGCAGGCTGATGCCCATGGTCACGGTGCGCACGTCCAGATTATCCTGCGTGAACATCTCAATGGTCTCCAGGATATCCCCGGTGTTAAACATACTCATAGCGGTTGCGGGCTCCTTTCCGGCTCAGATGGTGTGCATGGCGTCAAAAACTTCCTGACGGGTCACGTTGATCTGCATCCCCATCTCGGCGGCAAGCGCATCGGTGCGCTTGTGCAGCTGGTCGTGGTCAACATTGCAGTTGGAAAGATCCACCAGCATGATCATGGCAAACATCCCCTGCAGGATGCTCTGGGTCACATCCTCGATGTTGATGTTCAGCTCGGTGCACAGACCGGCCACCTTTGCGACAACGCCCACGGTATCGTGTCCAATGACGGTAATGAAAGCTTTCATGGTTTCCACCCTCGTTTTCCTTATAGTGATTGGTGCCGCCAAAGACCCGGCACACGCTTACCCTTCCAGTATAGCAGATTTAGCAAATTTTGAACACACTTTTTGTAAAAAAGAGCAGAATACAGGGGCAAAAGACATTCTATATAAAAATCAAGTGCAATCTGCCGGGGCTTGTGCTATACTTATACATAATTTCCCGCGGATTTCCGTGTAGAGGGTTGATAAGGAGTATATGACAATGGAACAGCTTTTGAAGATTCTGGAAAACAACGCCCGGCTGCCCGTGGAGGACATTGCCACCATGCTGAACAAATCCCCCGCCGAGGTGGCGGCGATGATGGA
>CAKTCY010000054.1 GCA_934540955.1 uncultured Faecalibacterium sp. | reverse complement strand
ACGGGGCTTGCCATGATAAGGTTCCAGTTGTGCCCCAGATGTTCCAGCCGCCACAAGTAGGCAGCATAGGTGGCTACCATGGCAGGGAAGAAGAGCATGGAATAAAACAGGGTGTGCTGGGTCCACAGGCTATACCAGCCGTCGGTGAGGATCTCAAGATTTTGTAAATAATTGAAAGTGCCATAGGTGGCCGAAAGAATGGGCAGCACAAAGAACATTGCCCAGATGGGGGATGCGTGGAGCTTGCGGTTCTCCGCAAGAATACAGCGTTTCAGCATGGTTTTATACCTCCTCGTCCTGTACCTTGCGCCACGCAAGGGCAAACAGCACAGCGCCCAGCGCAAGGGTGAAGGCCAGCAGCCCCCAGTTGAAGGGGCGGGTGCCGTAGGTGACGGTGTGGGTGGCCTTGTCCCAGTTCGCCACTTCGTAGGCGCTCAGAGGGATGTAGTACCCAAAGGGTACAAAGTAACTGGCAAGCGGCGGCATAAAAGCAGAGAACAGCCCCACCAGTGCCCCTACGATGCCCACGCAGAGCGCCGGCAGGGGATTGCCCACCCACAGCATCAGCAGAAATTCGCCAAAGAAGAGCATTGCGTCCACAGCCAGCGTGCAGACGAACAGATAGACCAGCTGCCCAGTGGGAAAGGCTTCGGTATAACCATGGACACGCCCCAGCACCGGAACGCAGGCCAGCTCCAGCACCGTGACCAGCAGCACCTCCAGTACCCCAAAGACCGCCTTGCCTGCAAACAGGCTGCGGCGGCTCTGCAGGGTGTAGAGCAGTTTGGCAGTGTTGCCTTTGATCTCCATATCCCACAGCCGGGAGGCCAGCACTGCCATCATCACCGGCCATGGTAGCTTTTGCAAAGGGCATGGGTCTCGATCACAGGTTTCATAAATGGTCTCCTTTCGCATTCATGGTTTTCGGAACGATGCCAGAATACACCCGCTGCCTTAAACTGACCGGAAGCGCAGCTTAATTTACTCTTAAATTTGCAGGCATTTTCCGTTGCGGCGCAAAAAGTGTGGTATAGTAAAGACGGGAAAGGAGAACTGCCCTTATACCCCACAGGAATGGATGGACGGCTACGAGTGGGCGATGGTGCTGGACGATGCGGGAAACATCCGCTGGAGCTACGGCCTGCCGCAGGCTCTGAACCACGCCTACACTCCCGGCGATATCGCCAAATTTGCCCGCTGGTATCTGGCAGATTACCCGGTGTTCTGCTGGACAGAACCCTACGGACTGTTCGTCATCGGGCTGCCGAAGGGGAGCCTGTGGAAGTACAGCATTTACGGCTCACCGGACTTTGCCCTGAGCATGGTGCGGGTGCTCCCGGCGGCAGCGCTGGGATTGTTGCTGCTGGGTCTGGCACTCTGCTTCTGGCTGAGCTGGCGGGGGGCAAAGCGGCTGGAGACCATGGCAAACGGTCTGGATGCACTGGCACAGGGGCAGACCGTCCGGCTGCCTACCGACGGTTTTGCCGGGGAACTGGCAGAAAAGCTGAACCAGACCGGGGCGCAGCTGCAAACCAAAAATGAGATGTTGGCCCGGCGGGATAACGCCCACACCTAGTGGATCGCAGGGGTCAGCCATGATGTGCGGACCCCGCTGGCGCTGATCTTAGGCTGGGCGGAGCAGCTGGAACAGGATGCACTTTTGCCAGACAGCTCCCGGCAGAAAGCGACCGGCATCCGCACCCAGTGTGAAAAGCTGCGCACCCTCATTGATGACCTGAACCTGACCAGTAAGCTGGAATACGGTGCCCAACCCCTGCGCCGGAAAGACCTCCGGGCAGGGCCGCTGTTCCGGCAGTTGGTGGCGCAGTTTTGCGAAAGCCCGCTGGCAGAGCACTGCGAGATCACGCTGGAACAGGAAAAAACAGCAGAGCAGACGGTGCTTTCGGTGGACGAGGTGCTGCTGGCACGGCTGCTGGAAAACCTGCTGAACAACAGCATTCGGCATAACCCAGAGCCGGTGAACATTACGGTGCACACCCGGCGAGTAGGGGAGCGCTTCTGCCTGACCGTGGCGGATGACGGCATCGGCTATCCAGCTGCCGTTCTGGCAGCACTGAACACTGTGGAGCCTGCCGAAAATGCGCCCCATATCCTTGGCTTATATGTAGTGCAGCAGATCGCCGCCGCCCATGGCGGCACGGCAGTGTTTGGGCAGAACACCCCCTGTGGGGCAAAAACAACGGTCTGGCTGCCGGTAAAATAAAAAATGTGAACCCTCTAGGTATTTCCACCCAGAAAAGTCCACATAGAAAGAGCTGCTTTGGATTTATAAGAGATCACAGTTGTCCAAATCCCTGCCATGAATCGTAGTTGTTGATGTACATTTGATGCTTGGTCTAAACAGATAATATCGTAGCTGCCGTTTCAGGCTCGAACCCGGCCGGTTTCCCGGCTTTGCATAAAAACTCAATGCCTGTTTTAAGGGGCTGATTTTGGCTCTGCACATTTTTGCACACTTTTTGCACACCGGAACGGCTGGATAACGGATGCAAGAGGGGATAATGGATGCAAAGAATGCAACAGATGCAAAACTGAATTTTACGACAAAACGATAAAAATAACGAATCTGCGCAATCTTAAAAATTGACGATTGTTGCACCTTGGTTTCTCTTAATCAGTGGGCCCAGGGTTCGAGTCCCTGGAGGTGCACCACAACAACAAAATCCGAACTTTTTTCCGATAGGAGAAGGGTTCGGATTTTTTGTATTCTTTGGAAAACAGAACGAATCCCTTTCTTCCATCGAAAAACGTCCTAGACCTTATCATAAGAAAGCACGACAGACCACGGTAAGAGTGCCGTAAGGCAGAAAGGACACAAACATGAAGTACGATGCAAGAGCTTGCCATTTCAACATGGACACCAGCTGCGTGGAGCTGCTGCTCCGGGATGGGAGAATGATCTCCATTGACTGCACTGGGGTCGAGGATGCGTTGGACGTTACCATGGCGCAGAGGTCGGAGTTGGAGTATCTCATCTATAACGACCCTCTGGCGTATGCAGACCTGATTCTAAACGGCGAACCGGAGGAATATTTGAAGAATGTGGCTGGAATCCATGGACTAGAAGACTAACCCCCAAAATCCACACGCGATAAGGAAGGCGGAGTGTTCCATCAAAAGAACACCCTGCCTTCCTTTTATTGCAGTTTGAAGCTCAGTGTCGGAGAAAATCATGATCCAGAATCTTGATTTTTGCCCCGGAAAATTCAAGAAGTTTCTCATCCCGCATTCGGCACAATTCGCGGGAAAGCGCGCTGCGGTCTACACAGAGGAAGTCGGCAAGTTCGGTGCGGCTGTACAGCAGATGATAACACCCTTTGCTGTCCGGTGTCAGCGTCTGCAAATAAATTTTCAGCCGATCCCGCAGACGCTTCTGGGCAAGTATACGCACCTTTGTATTGAAGAACAGAAGCTGCTGCGCCATATCCTGCATCAGATTAGCGGTCACCTGCATCCGGCAGGGACAGCTCATGGTCTGCTGGGACATGAGCGCACTGAAATCCAGCCGGAGCACCGTACAGTCTGAGTCGGCCCGCAGGCAGACCGGACTGGTACTCCAGCCGGTACAGGCCAGTTCGGCCCCGAAAATCTGCCCGCTTGCCAGTCGGCAGATGCTGACCTGATTGCCATTTTCATCATACAGAAACTCTTCCACTGTGCCATCCAGCAGGATGCCTGTATTGTGGCTTTGTTCGCCCAGTTCCACAAGATGCGTATTGCGGGGATATTGATGCACGCTTGCGTGCAGGCAGTCCAGAACATCCCGGTAGCGGCGCGGCTGGATGCCGTGGAACATTCCGCACTGCTGTAAAATCGAATAATATTTTTCCATGCTCCAAAATCATTCCGTCCGTTGCCATAACAACGGACACATCGAGGTAGTTGTGTTAAACTCTGGTTAGAGCCGTCTAATTTACGACAGCTTTATTATACGGAATGAAGTTTGAAATGTCAAACCCTCAAAGCAGCAGGGTTGATTTTTGAAAGGAGCTGTCCCATGTATTCTTTGGGAATGGATCTTGGCACCTCCACGGTCAAGATCGTGCTAATGCAGAACGGAACGGTGGAGAAGTACTGGCTTGCCGTGCATCACGGCAGGCCGCTTCTGTGCCTGCGGCAGGGCTTGTCGGAACTTGCTATTGGCAGGGACGAGACACTTGCTGTTTGCGTGACAGGTGATAATGCCGGGTCACTGCTGGAACGCTGCCCGGTTCTGTCAGAATTGGGAGAAATCCCTGCCATCGTGGAAGGTGTGCACAGGCTTGTGCCGCAGGCCGGTTCGATTATTGAAATCGGCAGTCAGGGTGCGCGGTTCATCACGGAAGTCCAGAGCCGGACCCCGCAGTTTGCGGCCAACGAGCATTGCGCAGGCGGCACCGGGTCCTTTTTTGAGGATCAGATGTCCCGTGTGGGCTGCAAGCTGGAGGATTATTCTGCGCTGGTTGAGCAGGCGCAGAGCATCCCGCGGCTTTCCGGACGCTGCGCAGTGTTTGCCAAAACGGATATCATTCACCGCCAGCAGGAAGGCGTTTCCACGCCGGATATCCTGCTGGGATTGTGCTATGCGATGATCCGTAACTACAAGGCGACCATTGTGCGGCGGCTTCCGGTCTGCAAACCAGTGGTATTCTGCGGCGGCGTGACCTGCAACTCCGGCGTGATACGGGCTATTCGGGATGTGTTCGACCTAACCGAAGAGGAACTGATCGTCCCGGAAGAAGCGCGTTTTGAAGCGGCCATCGGTGCAGCATGCAAGGCAGAAGGTGCATTTACACTGGCACAGCTGGATGCGTTGTTGAACGATGCAATGGCAGCACACTCCACGACAACCGGGCTTCCCAGACTGGAACTGCTGCCCGGTACAGATCTTTCCGAGCCGAAAGCTACCGGTATCTTCCCGGAAAAAGGTTGTGCGCTGGGCATTGATATTGGTTCCACCAGCACCGATTTTGTTCTGGTGGGGCCGGAGGGTGAACTGGTGGATTTCCAGTATCTGCGCACCGCAGGCGACCCGGAAGGAGCCGTTCGCAAGGGACTTGCCAGCATCCGGGAACGATTTGGCGCAGTGCGCTTTACGGCGGTAGGCGTGACCGGTTCCGGGCGGGAGCGTGTCGGCAAGCGCATCGGTGCCGATGTCGTGCGGGATGAGATCACCGCGCAGGCAAAGGGTGCTGCGCACTGGGTGCCGGAGGTGGATACTGTCTTTGAAATCGGCGGGCAGGACAGCAAATACATCAGCCTGAAAAACGGTGAGGTCGTGGATTTCCAGATGAACAAGATCTGCGCAGCGGGCACCGGTTCTTTTGTGGAGGAACAGGCCGCCCGCATGGGGATTCCGCTGGCTGAATTCGGCCCGCTGGCGTTGTCCGCAGAGCATCCGGCGGCATTGGGTGAACGCTGCACGGTATTCATTGAAACGGCCATTGCTTCTGCCGCTGCCGAAGGCGTTCCACAGGCAAATATTGCGGCCGGACTGTGCCACGCCATCGTGCAGAACTACCTGCACAAAGTGGTCGGCTCCAAACCGGTCGGACAGCACATCGTATTGCAGGGCGGCGTGGATTACAATCCCGGCATCGTGGCGGCTTTTCAGGCGGCCTATGGCAGCCGGGTCCGGGTCAGCCCGGTGTTCTCCATCAGCGGCGCATACGGCGCGGCCCTGCTGGCGCAGGAAGCGGTGGGCGATGCGCCCAGCCAGTTCGTCGGGTTTGACAGCCCGGCACAGGCCGCAGAGGACAGCCGCAGCGCCGAGACCCAAAGAAACATTGATTTTTACCGGCAGGCCGACAACCTGCTTCTGGAAGGCTACACGGGGAAACGCGACCCTCGCAAAAAGACGGTGGGCGTGCCCTTTGTGCTGATGATCCACAAATTCTTTCCAATGGCCAATGCGTTCTTTACCTCGCTGGGGTTCAACGTAGTCCTGACCGACCCGACCAGTGAGGAAACCATCCGGCTTTCCCAGCAGCTGGCACAGAGTGAGACCTGCTACCCGGTCAAGCTGATCTATGGTCACATGCAGCAGCTTATCGACCAGCAGGTGGATTATATCTTTCTGCCCAGCATCCACACCATGAAACACGAAAAGAGCCGGGTGAAGCACAACTATGGCTGCGTCTATATGCAGACGGCGGCGGTGTCCATCGCAAAGGCACTGGACATCGAAAGCAAGGGCATCACCCTGCTCAGCCCGGTATTTGATCTGGACTTCGGGCAGGAAGCCATGGCCACCGCCATGCTGGGGCTGGGCAAAGTACTGGGTATCCCGAAGCCGCTTTGCGCAAAAGCACTGCTCAGCGGTGCCATGGCGGTGCGCCGCCATACTGCCGCAGTGGAAAAGCAGGGCAAAGCACTGCTGGCGACCCTGAAACCGGAGGACAAAATTCTGGTGCTCATCACCCGGAATTATGGCGTTTCCGACCCCATCCTGAACATGGGTATCCCGGAACTGCTGCTGGAACGCGGATACAAGGTCATTACCCTGAGCCATCTACCCGGTCATGCGCTGGACATTGCGGACGAATACGAAAATCTGTATTATCCGTTCGGACAGCACATCCTGTCCGGCGCAAAGCTCATCGCCCATCACCCAAACCTGTATGCGGTGTATCTGACCAACCACGGCTGCGGCCCGGATACCATGCTGTCCCATCTGTTCAAGCAGGAAATGGGGGATAAGCCCTATCTGCAAATCGAAGTGGACGAGCACTTTTCCAATGTGGGTGTCATCACCCGCATTGAAGCGTTCCTGAACAGCCTGAGCCACCGCCCGGTGGAAGTTCTGCCCAAGGACTTTGTGCTGGAGCAGGTCGAGATCCACCCCTGCCATCTCCCGGCGGTGCCGGAAAAGGATTTTCCGCTCTGGTTGCCGCCGCTGGGCGAATACACGGCATCGTTGACCGGATATTTCCGTGCACAAGGGGTGGATGCCCATGCACTGCCGCATCTCAGCGCTCATGCGTTGAGCCTTGGACGTGCCGAGACCGGTGCAAAGGAATATCTGCCCTTCCCTGCTTTGCTGGGCGGCATTCTTGCACAGCAGGAAGCAGACCCGGCACCGGCGCAGTTCCTGATCCCACAGACGCAGGGTGCAGAAGCAGATGGACAATATGCCCGTGTCATACGGGCAGTACTGGACCGCAGAGGAAACCAGCGCGCCAAGCTGGTCAGCCCGATGCTGGAAACCCTGCCTGCAACGGCGCAGGACCGGGATGCCCTGTTCCGTGCACTGCTGGCCGGAGATATCCTGTATGCCGCCCCGGCGGCGATGCGCGCCGGAATTGCTGCTGCATGGGACACGCTGCCCGGCTGGGCACAGCTCCACAAGGCTGCGGTAGAGATCGGCAAACGCCCTGTCACGGGCCGCAGGCTTGCCGCCGTGGGCACACCGCTCTGCCTGACCGAGCTGGACAGCGGAGTGCTTTCTACGCTGGAAGCAGAGGGCAGCCAGCTGCTCCGTGCGCCGTTGAGTGAAGCACTCTGGTTCCTTTGGAAGGACAACATGGATGCCAACAAGCCCTGTGCCAAATGGCTGGAACAGATGGCGCAGGAGATGCAGACCATCGGCGCAGAACTGGGTGCACACAGCACCTTTGCGCAGGACACTGCGGCCCTGTTTGAAACGGCGGACACTGCCCTGCCACACTTTGCGGGCGGGAATGGCCGCTACCGCTATGCAAAAGCAGTAGAGCTTTCCGGGCGGGCGGATGCCGTGCTGACCCTCGCCCCACGCTATGAAAACGCTGCCATGATCCTGGATATGCGCGGCCTGCGGGATGCCTGCAATGCACCGTTGTTCCAGCTTTCGCTGGACAATGACTGGGACGAAACGGCGTGGAGCCGCCTGCGTTCCTTCCTGTATTACTGCTGAAGAAACTGAATGACAAAGAACCCGTCCGGAATGCTCCGGACGGGTTCTTTGCGTCAGTTGTGATGAGGAAATCGCTTATTCGATCACCAGCAGAAGGCTCATTTTGAACTTGCCCTGTGCAGTGACGCTGTGCAGGCCGTTTTTGTCAAAACGGAAGCTCTGGCCTGCGGTCAGCTCATAGTCCTGACCCTCATAGCCGATGATGGCTTTGCCTTCCAGCGCGGTCAGGATGGCGTTGCCGGGTGCACGGTGCGGGGTCAGGCCGGTGCCCTCGTCAAAGGCCATCAGGACAAATTTCATGTTGTCTGCGTGGACGAGGTCGAGGTTTGCAATGCTGCCGTCCTCGTAAGAAATGAGATCTTTCAGTTCGGTGGGCTGGCCTGCTTTGAGAATGTTGTTCATGGTGAAGTTCTCCTTTTTCAGAATGATTTCAGTATAGATCATGCCGCTGTCGGTCAGACAGCCACAGAGCGTTTTGGGTGGAACGGCCAGCAGCTGGCCGGGATGCAGCGGGACAGTACGGCTTTCTTCCCCCAGAAGGAAATCGCCGCAGCCTTCCCCGCACAGATACAGGGTAGTGCAGTCGTAATACTCCGGGGTGATTGAGGTGCCGCCGCCCAGCGAGAACCAGGTAACAGATACACTCTCGCCCAGTTTTGCCGGGCGGGAAACTGTCATGGCTTCCCGGATGGGACGCAGCTGGGAAAGCGTAAATGGCATCTTCATACGGCATTCCCTCGCAAGGCCACTGGCACAATGCTGCGCACGGCGCGTCCCTGATAATTCAACTCGTCCACGATGACCTGAACATCAAAGGAATAGGAAATGTTCTGTTCGTTCAGGATGGCAGCGGCCGGACCGTAGAAAAATTCACCCTTGCGGTTGAGCATCAGTGCTTCGTCTGCTACGCTCATGGCGTTGGTGGGATAATGGGTGTTCATAATGGCGCTGATGCCTTCCTCATGCGCCAGCCGCTCCACCATGTTCAGGACAAGGATCTGGTTGTGGAAGTCCAGACCGGTCTCCGGCTCGTCCAGAATAATGAGCTTGGGGTCGTTGATAAGGGCACGGGCAATGAGCACCATTTGCAGTTCGCCGCCGCTCATCCGGTTGCAGTCCTTGTTGGCAAGGTGAGAGATGCCCACCCGCTCCATCATGGCTTCGGCCATTTCCAGTTCCTCTTTGCCGGGCTGCTGGAACATGCCCAGATGGGCGCTGCGACCCAGCAGGACCATCTCCAGCCCGGTATAGGAGAAGGCAAACCCGTGGGACTGCGGGATGTAGGAGATGGTGCTCCACACTTCCTTCGGCTTCAGGGTGTGGATCTCCTTACCATAGAGCAGGGTCTTGCCGCTGTGCCACGGCAGCAGACCGATCATGCATTTGAGCAAAGTGGTCTTGCCGATGCCGTTTGGGCCGAGGATGGCAAGAATGTGTCCCTCTTCCAGTGTCAGGTCGATATTTTCCAGTATGGCAGGCTGTCCGGGGTAGCCGAAACAGCCATTCTGCACTTGCAAGATCATCGCAGGTTGCTCCTTGTCTTATTCAGCAGAGAGATGAACACCGGCGCACCAATGATGGCGGTCAGGATGGAAAGCGGCAGCTCAATGATGCTGATGGTGCGCGACAGCGTGTCGATCAGGATCATGAAGCTGGCACCAAGGCTCAGGCTCACCGGCACGACATAGCGGTTGTTGCTGCCCACCAGCATCCGGGCGCAGTGCGGGATCAGCAGCCCGATCCAGCCCACTTGTCCGCACATGGACACCGCCGAGGCGGTAATCAGCGTGGAAGCCAGAATGAACAGCATCCGGGTCTGTTTGATGTTGATACCGCTGGCGCGGGCTTCGTCATCGCTCAGGGAGAGGATGTTCAGCCGCCAGCGCAGCAGGTAAATGACAGCGATGCCTGCAAGGATGAGCGGGCAGCCGATGAGGATCTTCTGGTAACTGGCACTGGTAAAGCTGCCCATCAGCCAGTAGGTGATCTCCGGCAGTTTGTCCTGCGGGTCAGCCGTATACTTGAGCAGCGATCCGACTGCATTGAACAGCGAGGAGGCAATGGTTCCTGCCAGCACCAGATAGACCATGGAGCGGCCATCGTTCTTGCCTGCAATTTTCAGGGTAAAGAAGACGGACGCAAGGCCGAACACCAGCGCAATGAGCTGTGTTTCCAGAATGCTGCACGACAGAATGATGGCCAGGATCGCGCCCACACAGGTACCGCTGGTCACGCCCAGAATGTCCGGTGTGGCAAGCGGATTGGAAAACAGGGATTGGAAGGTGTTGCCCGCACAGGTCAACCCTGCACCCACGATGATTGCCATAAGAATGCGGGGCAGGCGCAGGTTGATGACGATGGAATAGTTCTGTACACTGGCTGCGCTGCCGCCGGTCAGAGCTGTGCGCAGGGCGGTCAGCACTTCCCCGACCGGGACATTCATGCGTCCGAAGCACAGGCAGACCACCGAAGTGACCAGCGGCAGGGCCAGCATCAGCAGAAGAGCCAGCGGGGTAAAGCGGCCTTTTTTGATCCAGATGGTGTCCTTCATCAGTACAGCAGCATTTCCTCCAGCTCGTCATCGGTCACATCATAGCCATACCAGGTCTTGTAATATTCCTTGATGGTATCGCCCAGCGGGTAATCTGCGAAAGCGTCCGGGTAGGTGTTGCAGGCCAGCCATGCCAGCACCAGCGGAGCATCCGGGTTCGGGGTGAACCAGTTCCACATGCCAAGGGTGGTGTTGTACACGCGGCCGTTCTGCACGGCGGTCAGCGTGGAGAAGTCAGCGCCATCCACGTTGCCGGAAAGCACATCCTCCGTGCGCAGGGGCTGCAGGCCGGGGCCGTCCAAGAAGAGGATGTCCGGATCCCAGCTGTAGACCTGTTCCATGCTGGTCTGGGCGAAACCAGTGGTTTCCAGCGCTTTATCGGTCACGCCCAGATGCTTCATCCAGTAGGTGCCGAAGGTGCCGTTTCCGGAGACCTGCGGCACACCGTCCGAGTACTTCCACAGGATCAGTGCGCTGGGGCGGTCGCTCTCCGGAATATCCGCAATGCGGGCTTCCACATCGGCCACGATCTCGTCACCGGCAGCCACAAAGGCCTCGGTCTTGCCCGGTTCGCCAAAGATGTCCTCCAGCAGTTTCAGCCACTCCTCATAGCGCTCCAGAGGGTCGGCCTCAGTGGAAGCACCCACGGTGGCAAAGCCGACCGAGGGGATACCGCTGGCCTTCAGGATCTCTGCGTGGGAGGAATTGCCTGCATTGTACAGGATGACATCCGGGTTCAGCTTCATGATCTCCTCAATGTTGAGGTCGCTCTGCGCATAGACTGTGTCGCTGGATTCCATCAGCTCCGGGGCGATGTTCTTGAGCACAGTATCGGAAATGACCGACTTGAAGGAGCCGCAATAGCCCACGATGTAGGGTGCGCTGCCCTCAAAATAGGCCATGTAGGTGGACAGGATGGGGATCTGGTCGATGACCACACGGGTGACCTTGTTGGGGACTTCGACCTCATTGCCGCCGTGGTCGATGACGATGTGGGTGCCGGTCTCATCGGCAGAAGCCGCAGAAGAGACGGCTTCGCTGGAAACAGAGGCAGATTCGGAAGCGGCAGTGGAAGAAGCTGCGTTGCCGGAACCACCACAGGCGGTCAGGACACCGGCAGCGCTGACAGCAGCCATAGCAGCGAGAAAAGAACGACGTGTAATCTTTTTCATGGAAAACTCCTTAAAATAATGAAAATTCCTGGCGGTTAGTTATATATAACCAACCGCAGAGCATTTTAGCAGATTCCCACAGGAGTGTCAGTTGCTATGGCAACCACTCTGCAAAATCGGAAGAAGTCTTAAAGTTTTCCAAGAAAAAAACAGGGCGCGTCCACCCGGACGCACCCTGCAAAAATCCACACACGATAGCGATATGTACAACAGGGCGTTCCACATCGGGAACGCTCTGTTTCTCATTGCTGGTGGCATGATGAGCCTGTTCTGCCTGCCATGCGGCAAACTCCCGTTGACCTTCCTCGCTGTTCCAGCAGGCAAGGATGGCCGGGTAGAATGCCCGTGCCAGACGGTCGATGACTTCATCGGGATAAGGGGAAGTGTTTGTGGACTTTTTCTTTTTGTTCAAACGCACGCTCCTTTGGACATCTGTGAACAGCATACCATGTGCCTGATGTTATGCTGTCTGGTTTTTAACATCTGCGAGTGCGGCTTCCAGAGAAGTAAGGTAGTCCTTGTGCTTGTGAATGATCTCCAGAATCACATCGCGCTGCGCATTATCGGGCATCTGCTCCAACTGGTAGTTGAACGAAATGCGGAAACGAGTAGTGAGTTCTTCCAACGCCACATACTCGTACCGTACATCCTCCGGGTAAGCATCGCTGTCGTAAACCGATTCAAACTTTCGGAATGGCATGACAGGAGCTTTGCCCGGAACGCGGATCACACCGTCAGCGTCAGGCTTCGGTTCCACCTTCAGCTCCGGGTGCAGAATATCCTGCAAAGTTTGTGCGCGGTCGTGGTAGGCCGCCTTGGCAAGGCGATGCATATCCGCTTTGGACACTTTTGTCTGTCCGGACAGGATGCTTTGCTTTAGGCCCGGCATCAGTTCTTCTGCAATCTCTACGCCTCTCATATACTTTGAGGCGCGGATAACGGTGTCTTTGCTTACTCCGTTTTCTTCTGCGATTCGGTCGCAGGTTTTGGTGCTGTCGATCAAGTTCGCACTTTGCGAACTTGATTTTGCATCGCTGCTCTTGCGGTCACCACCGTGCGCAGCTTTTTCGGCTTCGTACTGTTTGCCCATCAGGTAGTACTTCTGCTCCGGCGTGAGGTTGCGCCGCCCCAGTTGATTCTTGCAGATCCATGCGAGGACTTCTTCTCTGCTTTCAAACGGGAGCGGCATCGTGGAGAAATAAATCTCCGGGTGCTTTTTGAGAATGGCATAGCGATTGTGACCGTCAACAAGGGTGTTGCCCCACACAATCAAAGGAGAGAGCAGCTTGCCTTCCTTGAGAATGTTTTCTTCAAGCTGCTTAAATTCATCATCAGTCAGAGGAGGAATCTGGGACTGGAACTCCGGGTCGATTTTCAGATTGATCATACGCACACTCCTTTATCTCTCCTGCTGCGCCTGTTCTTCCTCCCGGAAAAAGGACGCAACATTCTGCTTTGCGGTTTTCAGTTTGAGCAGTTCTTCCTTGGCTTCCTTGTACTGCTCGTAGAACTTTGCCTTTTCGGATGCCAGCTGCGCGTACTCGGCTTCCAGCTTTTTCGGGCTGGGCAGCTTTGTGATGTTGTTTGCCTTAAAATAGGCTGCTGCCGCCCGGTACGCTGTCAGCTCTGCACGGTGCTGCTCCTCAAAGACTGCGGGTCGCGTGGCGGTCTTTAACTGCTGTGCGACGCTCTTGGTGCTGGTGTAGGATGCGATGTGATAGCGCAGCTCCTTGTTGGCTTTCATGCGGCCTTCAAGGTCTTTCACCACCGCCAGCGAGTCGTGATACTTGGTTTCCAGTTCGGCGATGCGCTGGTTCAGATCATCCTCGTTGAGCAAATCTTTCTCCTGCAAGAGGATCAGAGTTTGTGCCATAGCTTTGAGGTTGAACTTCTTCGCCCAACGCTCATAGCCTGCGCCTTTGCCCGCGGCCAGTTTTGCCTGAATATTAATCAGTTTCCCGATGGCATCCTGTTTGAACTGTGCTTTGGGTTTGCGCTCGGCATTTGCGGTCAGGGTGGCAAGCACTGCTGCTTTGTCGTAGTTGTCACCGAGATGTTTCGCTCGGATGAACTTCGTTCTGCCAGCGGGCAGATAGCTCAGACACCCACGGCTTTCCTTGACGGCAATGCCGTACTGCTGCATGAGCTTGTCAGAGAAATCTTCAAAGCCTGTGGCACGGTACAGCACAGACGAGATTTGCTTCCGTAAAGCGTCTTTCACGGTTTCAAACTTCTTCTGCTTGGGCTGCTGTCCAGCTGCGGTAAGGGCTGCGTTTTCACGGTCAAGTTTCAACTGGCCGCGTCTGCGCGCCCAATACTCCGCTTCGCTCACACGCTCCTTGGAGCCGTTGAGCAGGTCGATCTGGTACAGTCCGCCACTCTCGCACAGCTCCATGACCTCGACACGGAGGTGCCGCATGGTCTGGGCGGTGCTGGAGTGCTTCATTCCCTCGCACCAGTCACGGGGCTTTTGCATATAGGGCTTGCGTTCCACTTCTCGTGTTCGGACGCTGCCGATCACGATGTGGACATGGATATTTCCCGAATGGTTGTGCCCATCCGGGTGAGTGCAGACGATGGCAGGATGACCGGGAAAATTTTCAGAACAAAACTTCAGGCCAAGTGCCTGTGCCTTTTCCATGGTCAAGCCGTTGTCGGCTGCATCTCTTGGGTCAAAGCTGATGATATACTGGTGACTCTTGATATCACCATGCTGGGTGTTCTTGCCATACTTGCGGTTCGCCAGCAGACAGGCAGTTGCAAACGAGAAATTGCCGCACTCAAGGGTGTCGAGCAGGTACGATTCCCGCAGCATGGGTCTGCCCTGTTCGTCCAGAAGTTGCTTTCCGTTGAACGCATCATGCTGGTAGATCAGGTACGCTTCGATGGCGGTATAGTCCGAGTTTTTAGAGGCGATATGCTTGAGCGTTGCCATACAGTTCACCCAGAACTTTCTCGGCGTGGAGCCGAAATGCGGTCAGGTCTGCAAGTTCGTCAAGGATTTTCGCCCGGATCTGTTCGGTGTCTGCACCGCCGGAGTTAAAGTGCCTTGCAAGTTGGTTGAGACTGCCGCCCACCCTGCTGCACTGGGCAAGCAGAGCGGAAACGGCGATCAGGGTTTCTTCTCCGCCACCGGCAACGATGACCGTTTTCTCGATCTTGACGTTGTGGATGGCACGGCGGATAAAAGTGGAGAGGGAGAGATTCAGGAGTTTGCAAGTGAGTTCCAGTGACGCTTTTTCCTCCGCTGTCACACGGAACTTGATGACGTGCGTTTTGTTGTTCGGCGTGTCGTGGTGCTGGGAATTGCTAGGGGGCGATTGAACATTCGTTTTGGTCATTGTACCTCCTGTCTGTTCGATAACTCCTCGGTGAAGTTATGTAAGCACGACACGCCGTTGCTATTCGCACCGTC
>CAKTCY010000053.1 GCA_934540955.1 uncultured Faecalibacterium sp. | reverse complement strand
GCCGACCGTCTGGGTCACGACCGCCGCTACGGCATCGACCCCACCAAGATCAAGAACGATCTGGGCTGGTACCCCGAAACGCCCTTCGAGAAGGGCATCGTGCTGACCATTGACTGGTATCTGAACCACGAGGAGTGGATGGAGCACGTCACCAGCGGCGACTACCAGAACTACTATCAGGATATGTACAAGAATAAGTAACAGTCTGTAAACCAAGCAAAACCAAAAGCCGGACAGCCCGCAAGCTGTCCGGCTTTGTTCTGTTCAAGGGGTTTTGTTCTATGCGGGAAAGGGGAAATCAGTTATACGTGCAGCAGCTCCAGTACATCTGTCCGTCAATGGTCACAACGGCAATGCCGATGCTCTTGCAAGCTTTACAATTAAAGGCACCAGAGCTTCCCAAGATTGTCCGCAGCTCTGTATTGCCTTCCGGGGTGTTGGCTGGAACCTTGGCATTGTCAAACAGAATGTAGCTATAACTGCCATCCTTATCATGACCCCAACCCGGGCCAAAATCATCACAATACGACCAGTCCTTAGTCTTGCCGCGCCAACTATCAAGGGCTTCATCCCCTTCGCTCTCTGACAGCACGGTCTTACCGGCGGCGCGGAAGCGATCTGCCAACTCCTGCTCGACGGCAGAAAGCTCTTTTACTTCGTCAAGCGAATCAAGATGGATGCTTGCGCGGTAGCTGTTGATCTCCTTCAGCAGACGCTGCTTTGCCTGCTGCTCGGTCTCGGCACCGCAGGCGGTCAACACCAGCAGCAGTGCACCGGTGAGTAAAAGGGCGGTCAGTCTTGCCAGTTTTTTCATAAGGGTCTACCTCCGTTCCTTGTTGTAGTGTGGTGCTGCTTTCTTCTATACCATAAGTTTAACAGATGCTACCCCCCCCGCAAGTGCGATTCGATGCAAAACAACCCCAATTCACGCAGGGGGGGAGAGAAATATTTCCCGCCGTTTTGGACGTCTTGCCCAAAACAGCGGGAAACCTGGGAGGGGAGGATTTAGAATGCGCTCCGCGTTGCTCTGCGCATAATCAGCGGAAAATTATTTTTAATTTCGCGTTTGTCGCGCTCTGCGGAGCGCTCCAAACGCATTTTCACGGGAGGGGTTTGGAACGAACTCCCTCAGTCAAAGCCTGACGGCTTTGCCAGCTCCCTCAAGGAGGGAGCCTTTGGCATGGCGGGAAAGTTTCAGACTAACCCGCAAAGTTTCCGGGCGTATCCGCTCCCCCTCGGGGGAGCTGTCGCGTAGCGACTGAGGGGCTATAGATGGAGAAGCGAAAAAAGCGTTAAAGCGCTAGCGCCGACTGGCGCAGCGCTAGCTTTTTTGTGCTTCGACTTCTTCTTTAGGATTGTCAAGGGCGTGTAGCCCTTGGCCCGTTGCGGGGTGGGTGGAGTCCAGAGGTAGGGAGGGGGGACTCGGAACACCCCTCCCTACCTCTGGCCTAGCGGAGCGTCCCTGCACGCTTGCGGCAAGCAAAACTTTCCCCGCGGAGCGCGATGCATTCTAAATCGTCCCGCTCCCGGTGGTCTCCACCACAAAATCTGCGCCTTCGGCAACGCCGTATTGCGCAAAATACCCCTCCTCCAGCGGAATCCACCGGGCGGCAAAATCCGCGTAGCGGGTGCCCTCCCGCGCCTGTAAGCGCCGGGTCTGCTCGGCCTTGGTGCAGGTCACGAACACCCGCAGCGTCTCGTAGGGGCGCAGCAACGGATGGTGGCTGTAACTGCCCTCTAAAATCACCAGCGGCTGCGCGGGCAGCTGTGCCGGGGGCAGATAAGCCCCCTCCCGGCAGTTGTACGCCCGGTAGGCCACTGTCTGCCCCGCGTAGGCCGGGCGCAGGGCCTCGTCCCGCAGGCGGGCAAGGTCCATGTTGGCGCAGGGGGTGTGCGCCCAGTCCGGGCTGCGCTGCGCGGGCGGAAGGTAGAAATCGTCCGTGCGCAGCAGGGTGCAGCCGGGAAACTGCGCCGCCAGCGCGTTGGCAAGGGTGGTCTTGCCGCTGCCGCAGCGGCCGTCCAGCGCCAGCACCAGCAGGCGGGTGGGCTTTTGCGCCAGCGCGGCGCTAAGCAGTGCAGACAGGGTGGGCATGGTGATGGGTGTGGGCATGGGGGAACCTCCTTGGCAGGGTGCGCCCCAAGGGGCAGACCCGAGAATACCCCCATTATACCACGACCGCCGCCGGAAGGGTAGCGCGAGCGTGGTTTGCTGTAAATAACTTTTTTGCCATAAAGGCTTGACACGCCCCACTGCGTTGTGGTACACTACTGGCGTTAGAAACAACTAACTACATGAGACCCCACCGGCAGTGCCCGCAGACCGGGTGTGCTGCTTCTTTTTTGAGGTGCTGGTTAGCTGCGTCTTACTTATAACAGCCCGGCCTCCGGGGCACACTGACCCCGACACCGCCGCCTGACCGTCGCCAAAGGAGAACCGCCATGGAGCGTGATTTTGAGACCGTAATGATCGAACAATGTGCCCCGGTACTGGCGGGGCTGAAGCCTGCGGGGCTGTTCCGCTACGAAACGCGCGACCGTGCCGACCTTGCCCGGCGGGTGGCGGGCTGGAATGCCCAGCTGAACCCCAAGGGCTTACAGGTGCGGGTGCTGCGGGGGTGCATTGCCACCCGGCAGTATCTGGTGTACGTCTACCGCGCCGCCAAGCTGCAGGCCGTGCTGGCAGATGCCGCCGTGCGCGGCTTTTTAGCCCGGGAGGGCTACCGTCTGCCGGAGGATGCGGCAGACTGCGGTGCCTTGCTCGACCAGCTCAGCCTGCGTCTGTGCTGCGCGGCAGAGGCAGCGGATTTCCCCCATGAGATCGGGGTATTTCTGGGTTATCCGCTGGAGGATGTCGTGGGCTTTATCCGGCACCGGGGCAAGTGCTTTACCTGCTGCGGCTGCTGGAAGTCCTACGGCGACCCGACCGCCGCGCAGCAGCACTTTGACCAGCTGGCCAAGTGCACGGCGGTGTATCTGCGGCTGTTCCACAGCGGCACGCCCATTTTAAAGCTGGCGGTGGCCGCCTGAAAAATTGCTATTCTCTTTTCAAATACTCTCTTTTATCCTGGCAACTCTCCTATGCATCCGACACAGGAGAGAGCGATCCTCCTTTTTACACATGACCGCCCGGTGCAGCCTTGACCCCTGCGCCGGGCGGTCGTGCGTTTGGATGGGACGATTGGGAATGCGCTCCGCGTTGCTCTGCGCATATTCAGCGGAAAGATTATTTTTATTTCGCGTTTGTCGCGGCCTGCGGGCCGCTCCAAACGCTATTTTCACGGGAGGGGTCGTGGAGGGAAGCGGCAGGTGCAGCGCCGCTTTCTGCGAAAGCGCGGCACTGCGGGCGGGTGCTCGCTCCCCCTTGGGGGAGCTGTCGCGCAGCGACTGAGGGGCTATAGATGGAGAAGCGAAAAAAGCGTTAAAGCGATAGCGCCGACTGGCGCAGCGCTAGCTTTTTTGTGCTTCGACTTCTTCTTTAGGATTGTCAAGGGCGAGCAGCCCTTGGCCCGTTGCGGGGTGGGTGGAGTCCAGAGGTAGGGAGGGGGGAGTCGGAACACCCCTCCCTGCCTCTGGCCCAGCGGAGCGTCCCTGCACGCTTGCGGCAAGCAGAAAGGTACTCCCGCAGCGATGACTGGGGGAGTTTCCATCGTCACTCTGCCCTATAAAATCGCAAAACACCCCCTAAAAATGTAAACATTGGCTAACTTTAAATCAAAAAATAGAGTTAGTCATTGATGATTTTGATAAAAATGCGGGGCGATGCCGGCATAAAATTTGTTTGTTCATATAAACTAACTATGAGATATGAAAAATCTATTGACAAGCTGGGTTAGCAGAGGTAAACTGTCTACGCTGATAGTTACGGCTGACTAACCACCGCAACATCACATAATTTCTATGGAAGGGGAGCACAGCGATGATGCCTTTGACGATGACAAAAGCAGGCGAGACCGTCACCATCCGCAAGATCAGCGGCAAGGACGAGGTGCGGCTGCATCTGGCCGAGCTGGGGTTCGTGGTGGGCAGCGAGGTGACCGTGGTCAACGAGATCGCGGGCAACCTGATTGTACAGGTCAAGCAGAGCCGGCTGGCACTGGATAAGACCATGGCAAGCCGCATTATGGTGGCCTGAGCAGCGCCTTCCCGGTGCTGCATGAAATAACGCAAGGGAGGAACGAGTACGATGAAAACACTGAAGGACGTAAAGGTGGGCGAGACCGCCACCGTGGCACGGCTGCACGGCGAAGGCCCGGTGAAGCGCCGCATCATGGATATGGGCATCACCAAGGGTGTGCAGATCTATGTGCGCAAGGTGGCGCCGCTGGGCGACCCCATGGAGCTGACCGTGCGCAACTACGAGCTGAGCGTGCGCAAGGCCGACGCTGAGATGATCGAAGTGGTCTGATAAGACCAAAGGGAGGAAAGGTATCCGCAATGAGCATTAAAATTGCACTGGCCGGCAACCCGAACTGCGGCAAAACGACCCTGTTCAACAACCTGACCGGCTCCAACCAGTATGTGGGCAACTGGCCCGGCGTTACTGTGGAAAAAAAGGAAGGCAAACTCAAGGGCGACAAGGACGTGATCATTCAGGATCTGCCCGGCATCTACTCGCTGTCCCCCTACACGCTGGAGGAGGTCGTCTCCCGTAACTACCTTGTGAAGGAGAAGCCCGACGCCATCCTGAACATCATCGACGGCACCAACATCGAGCGTAACCTGTATCTGACCACCCAGCTGATCGAGCTGGGCATTCCGGTGGTCATGGCTGTGAACATGATCGATCTGGTGCGCAAGAATGGCGATACCATCGACCTGAAGAAGCTGAGCGCAGAGTTGGGCTGTCAGGCAGTGGAGATCAGCGCACTGAAGGGCGAGGGCACTGCGGAGGCCGCAAAGGCTGCAGTCGCCGCCGCCAAGGCCGCCAAGACCGGCGAGCTGCCCCATGTGTTCACCGGCAGTGTGGAGCACGCCATTGCCCACATCGAGGAGAGCATTCAGGGCAAGGTGGAGCCCCGCTTCCTGCGCTGGTACGCCGTCAAGCTGTTCGAGCGGGACGAGAAGGTGCTGGAGGAGCTGAAGCTGGACAAGGCACTGGTGGACCACATCGACGAGCACATTCAGGACTGCGAAAAGGAGATGGACGATGACGCCGAGAGCATCATCACCAACCAGCGCTACGCCTACATCAACACCGTGGTGCACAAGGCAGTCAAGAAGAAGGCCCGCAAGGACAACCTGACCGTCTCCGATAAGATCGACCAGATCGTCACCAACCGCGTGCTGGCACTGCCCATCTTTGCAGTGATCATGTGCGTGGTGTATTACATCGCCGTTTCCAGTCTGGGCGGCATCGTGACCGACTGGACCAACGACACCCTGTTCGGCACATGGATCCAGCCCGGCGTGCAGACCCTGCTGGAAAACGCCGGTGCAGCAGACTGGGTCGTCTCGCTGGTAGTGGACGGCATCATCGGCGGTCTGGCAGCGCCCATCGGCTTTGCCCCGCAGATGGCTATCGTGTTCTTCTTCCTGTCCATTCTGGAGGACTGCGGCTACATGGCCCGTGTTGCCTTTATCATGGACCGTCTGTTCCGCCGCTTTGGTCTGTCCGGTAAGAGCTTTATCCCCTTCCTCATCTCCTCCGGCTGCGGCGTGCCCGGCATCATGGCCACCCGTACCATCGAGAACGAGAAGGACCGCCGCATGACCATGATCACCACCACCCTGATCCCCTGCGGCGCAAAGCTGCCGGTCATCGCCCTGATCGCAGGCTTCCTGCTGGGCGGTGCATGGTGGATGGCACCTGTGATGTACTTTGCAGGCATTGCACTGGTGGTCATCTCCTGCATCATCATGAAAAAGAGCAAGGCCTTTGCAGGCGACCCCGCTCCCTTCGTTATGGAGCTGCCCGCTTACCATATCCCCTCTGCCAAGGGCGTTCTGCTCCATGTGTGGGAGCGCGTGTGGGCCTTCCTGAAGAAGGCCGGTACCATCCTGTTCCTGTGCTGCGCTGTCATGTGGTTCCTTGCAAACTTCGGCATTGCAGATGGTGTGTTCGGCCTTGTGGAAACTGAGGACAGCTTGCTTGCCGTCATCGGCGGCGTTCTGGCTCCCATCTTTGCTCCTCTGGGCTTTGGCACCTGGCAGGCCGTTGCCTCCTCTCTGTCCGGCTTTGTGGCAAAGGAAGGCATCGTGAGCACCATGGGTGTTCTGGCCGGTCTGGGCGAGGTGGAGGAGTACCTCACCGATATGCACGCTGCCTTTGCACAGTTCTTCCCCTCCAGCATTGCAGCCGTGTCCTTCATGGTGTTCAACTGCTTCGACTCCCCCTGCCTTGCAGCTATCTCCACGATGGCCCGTGAGATCGGCGGCGGCAAGAAGCTGGCCTACGCTCTGCTGTACCAGAACATTCAGGCATGGCTGGTGGCTCTGATGGTCTACCAGCTGGGCGGTCTGATCACCGGCGAGGTTGCCTTCAACGCCTTCACCGTGGTTGCCGTCATCGTCCTGGTGGGCTACCTGTACGCTCTGTTCCGCCCGGATCAGAACGCAAAGCGCGCACAGGATGAGCGCGAGGCCGGCCGCAGCGTCGGACAGAAGGCGTAACACCTTATGACCACAAATCTTACCCTCGGAACCACCGATATCATCGTGCTGGCGGTGCTGGCAGTGCTTGCCGTAGTCGCCGTGCGCGTGGTGATGGGGTTCTTCCGACACTGAATCAAACAAAAAGGAGTGGCGTATGATGACCGCATGGTTGATGGCAAATTTGGTAAATATCGTGGTAGTGGGCATCGTCCTGCTCCTGCTGGTGCTGGACGGACGCTCGATCTGGAAAACCCTCAAGCGGGGCGGCAGCTGCTGTGACTGCGGCTGCTCCGGCAACTGCAGCTGCTGCGGCGGCTGTGCACACAGCACCGTAAAGCAATAAAAAGTAACCGCAAGGAGCGCGGGCTGAAACTCTCGGCTCGCGCTCTTTTTTAAGCAAAATAAAGTTAGCTTATGATAACACCGGGCAAGCCCCGGCGCGTAAAAAGGAGAGTGACCGGTATGCAGCTGACCGCAGCGCATCTGCGCTATCTGCTGGCCATCTACGAGGTAAGCCGCACCCATCTGGACATCAGCTCCCGCAGCATTGCGGAAAAGCTGGGGGTGACAAAGCCCTCGGTGGTGCGCATTCTGAACCTGCTCATGGAGCAGGGCATGATCGTAAAGGAATATTACGGCAAAATTTACCTGACCGACCGCGGCATCTGGGTGGCAAAGCGGGTGCAGCAGGAGCTGGACGCCATTCTGGCGCACTTCCCGCCGGTGAGCGGGGAGCTGACAAAAGAGGAGCAGTGGAACGCCGCCCTTGCCATGACCAGCGCCTTGCCCCAGCGCCTTTTCACCGCCGACTATGAGCGGATGGTGGAAGGGGAAGAGACTTGCGCCGCAGGCGGGACGATTTGAAATGCACTGCCACGCGGGGAAAGTTTTTGCTTGCCGCAAACGGGCAAGGACGCTCCGCTGGGCCAGAGGCAGGGAGGGGTGTTCCGAGTCCCCCCTCCCTACCTCTGGACTCCACCCACCCCGCAACGGGTCAAGGGCTGCTCGCCCTTGACAAACCTAAAGAAGAAGTCGAAGCACAAAAAAGCTAGCGCTGCGCCAGTCGGCGCTATCGCTTTAACGCTTTTTTCGCTTCTCCATTTAAAGCCCCTCAGTCGCTGCGCGACAGCTCCCCCGAGGGGGAGCAAGCGCCCGCCCGCAGCGCCATGCTTTCGCAGAAAGCTGCGCTGCGTCTGCCATTTCCCTTTACGACCCCTCTCGTGAAAATAGCGTTTGGAGCGCTCCGCAGAGCGCGACAAACGCGAAATAAAAATAATCTTTCCGCTGAATATGTGCAGAGCGCAGCGGAGCACATTTTAAATCGTCCCACCCCCTGCGCAGCGGAGCGCATTCAAAATCGTCCCACTGCCCGGCGGGGCAGACAAGACCAAAAAGGAGAAACACCCATGATAAACAAAAAACTGCTGTCCTTCGACAGGGCGGCGCTGCGGTATGTGGGAGCAAACGTGGCGTTCCAGTGGCTGGGGCTGATGTGTAATATCATCTTTGTCCGGGCGGTCGCCCGGCTGGTGGGGGCGGCCTTTGCGGGCAGCCTGACCGCTGCCGCGCTGCGGCAGAATATCCTGCTCTGCCTTGGCACGGTGCCGCTGCGCTTTGCCTTTACCATGCTGGCCTCCGGCATGAGCGATCAGGCTTCGCGGGATGTCAAGCGCACCCTGCGCAGCAAAATTTATGAAAAACTCACCCGCCTTGGCCCCGGCTATACCGGCACGGTGGCTACCAGCGAGGTGGTCATGCTGGCCAGCGAGGGCGTGGAGCAGATCGACACCTACTTTGCAAAATATCTGCCGCAGCTGTTTTACAGCCTGCTGGCACCCGTCACCCTGTTTGCGCTGCTGGTGGGGGTGCACGCGCGGTCGGCGGTCATTCTGCTGTGCTGCGTGCCGCTGATCCCCATGTCCATCGTGGCGGTGCAGAAGTTTGCCAAAAAGCTGCTGGCCAGCTATTGGAGCGAGTACACCACGCTGGGCGACAGCTTTCTGGAGAACATTCAGGGGCTGACCACCCTGAAAATTTATCAGGCCGACGGCTGGAAGCACGCGCAGATGAACGCCGAAGCCGAGCGCTTCCGCAAGATCACCATGCGGGTGCTGACCATGCAGCTGAACTCGGTCACCCTGATGGACCTGATGGCCTACGGCGGCGCGGGGCTGGGCATCATCAGCGCCGTGGCAGCCTTTGCAGCGGGGCAGCTGGAGCTGACCGCCACCCTGACGATTTTGCTGCTGGCAGCAGACTTTTTTCTGCCGCTGCGGCTGCTGGGCAGCTACTTCCACATTGCCATGAACGGCGCGGCTTCGGCGGAGAAAATTTTCCGTCTGCTGGCCGCAGAGGAGCCGCAGGACAGCGTGCAGAACGCTCCGGCGGACACCACGCTGGCGCTGGAAAAGGTGACCTTTGGCTACGAGGCAGGCCGCACCGTGCTGCGGGACGTTTCCTTTACCGTGCCGCAGGGCAGCTTTGTCTCGCTGGTGGGCGCTTCCGGCAGCGGCAAAAGCACCATTGCCGCCCTGCTGGCGGGACGCTGCACCGGGTATACCGGCCGGGTGACCATGGGCGGCGTGCCGGTACAGCAGCTGCAGCGGGCTGCACGGCAGCGCACGCTGACGGTCGTGCCGCATGATTCCACTATTTTCAAAGGCACGGTGGAAAACAACCTGCGCATGGCAAAGCCGCAGGCGGCGGAGAGCGAGCTCTGGGCGGCGCTGGAAGAGGTGAACCTTGCGGACTTCTGCCGCAGCCAGAACGGCCTGCAGACCGCCGTGCACGAGGGCGGCAGCAACCTTTCCGGCGGGCAGCGGCAGCGCCTTGCCATGGCGCGCGCTTTGCTACATGATACCCCCATCTATCTCTTCGATGAAGCTACCTCCAACGTGGACGCCGAGAGCGAAAACGACATCATGGCGGCCATCCGGGGTCTGGCGGGGAAAAAGACCGTGATTTTGATCTCCCACCGGCTGGCAAACGTAGTGGACAGCGACTGCATCTATGTGCTGGAAAACGGCAGCATTACCGAGCAGGGCACCCACCCGCAGCTGCTGGCGCAGGGGGGCGCTTACTGCCGCCTGTACACCGCCCAGAAGCAGCTGGAGACCCTTGCAAAGGAGGATGCCTGATGCATAAAACAACGAACCATCGCACGCCCGCCGCCATTGTGGCGCGGCTGATCGTGCTGGTAAAGCCCATGCTGCCCATCATGCTGGCAGCCATCGTTATGGGCGTGGCGGGGCATTTCTGCGCCACCTTCATCACCATTTTCGGCGGCTTTGCCATCCTGACCGCTGCCGGGCTGCAGGGTCCGCTGCCCACCGTGGGCACGGCCTTCGGGTGCATTCTGGTGTTCGCCCTGCTGCGCGGCGTGCTGCGCTACGCGGAGCAGGCCTCCAACCACTATATCGCCTTCCGGCTGCTGGCGCTCATCCGGGATAAGGTGTTCGGCGCGCTGCGCCGCCTGACCCCCGCAAAGCTGGAGGGTCGCGACCGGGGCGATTTGATCTCCCTCATCACCGCCGACATCGAGGCGCTGGAGGTGTTCTACGCCCACACCATCTCGCCGGTGTGCATCGCCGTGCTCTGGGCGGCGGGGATGACCGCTTTTGTGGCGCACTGGCACATCCTGCCCGCGCTGGCGCTGCTGGTGGGCTACCTGCTGGTGGGTGCGGCGCTGCCGGTGTGGAGCGCAAAGCGCGGACAGGCCGTTGCCCGGGAATACCGGCAGGCGCTGGCGGATACCAACAGCTATGTGCTGGAAAGCCTGCGCGGCCTGCGGGACACCCTGCAGTATCAGGACACTGCCGCCCGGGCAGCGGGCATCACCGCCCACAGCGAGGCGCTGGGCGCAAAGCAGACGGCGCTGAAGTACCGCGAGGGGCTGATCGTGGCCGTGACCAACACCCTGATCCTGTTCACCACACTGGCGGTGCTGGGCGTGAGCCTGTGGCTCTACCAGCGCGGCGCACTGGCGGCGCAGGGGGTGCTGGTGTGCACCCTGACCGCCCTGAGCTCCTTTGGGCCGGTGGTGGCGCTGGCGAACCTTGGCGCAGGGCTGACGCAGGTATTTGCCAGCGCAGACCGCGTGCTGGCGCTGCTGGACGAAGCACCGGTGACCCCCGAGGTGACCGACGGCGAAAATACCCCCTTTGCGGGTGCAGAGGTGCGCAATGTCAGCTTTGGCTACGCAGGGGAGCAGGTGCTGCGGGAGATCAGCCTGACCATCCCGGAAAAAAAGATCGTGGGCATCACCGGGCGCTCCGGCAGCGGCAAAAGCACCCTGCTGCGGCTGCTGATGCGCTTCTGGGACGTGCAGACCGGCAGCATCCGGTTCGGGGATGCGGACATCCGGCGGGTGAACACCGCCGCCCTGCGGGCGCAGGAGAGCCTTGTGACGCAGGAGACCGAGCTGTTTGCGGATACCATCGGCAACAACATCCGCATCGCAAAGCGGGATGCCACGCAGGAAGAGGTGGAGGACGCCTGCAAAAAGGCCGCGTTGGATGACTTTATCCGCAGCCTGCCCAAGGGCTACGATACCCCTGTGGGCGAGCTGGGCGGCACCCTTTCCGGCGGTGAGCGGCAGCGCATCGGCGTGGCGCGGGCGTTTTTGCACGATGCGCCCTTTTTGCTGCTGGACGAGCCCACCTCCAACCTTGACAGCCTGAACGAGGGCATCATCCTGCGCGCCGTCCGCGCCGAGTGCAAGGACCGCACGGTGCTGCTGGTATCCCACCGCAAGTCCACCATGGCTGCGGCGGATGTGAGCTTCTCGGTAGAGAGCGGAAGAGTAAGCTGAACAAATACAAAACCGGACAGCCCGCAGGCTGCCCGGTTTTTTGGTGAACTCCCATGAAAATGCAATGCCGGAGCATCTGCGGATGCTCCGGCATTCTTATTACAGTATCCTGTTAGGCTTACCGGGAAGGAGAAGCGTTCTACCTGAACGTGCAGCAACTCCAGTACATCTGTCCCTTGATAGTCACAACGGCAATGCCGATGCTATTGCAATTGTCATGATCAAATTTACCAGAGCTTCTCAAGGCTGCCTGCAGATCCGCATTGCCCTTCGGGGTGTTGGGGGGAACCATGGCAGTCAGAAGGATGACAGATTCGTCATCTACGATCGTCTCATTCAAGCCGAAATCATCACATGGCGTCCAGTCAATAGTCTTGCCTGCCCAGTCATTCCAGGCTTTATACGTTTCGCGCTCTGGCAGCACGGTAGTGTTGGCGTCGCGGAACGGCGTTATATAAACCTGCTCGGCATCAGAGAGCTGTTCTACTTCCACCAGTGGCTCAAGATGGATGCTTTTGCGGTAGCTGTTGATCTCCTCCAGCAGCCGCTGCTTTGCCGCAATTTCCTCGGGGGTCATGTTAGGGCCGCCGCCCGGCGCAGCCCCGCAGGCGGTCAGCACCAGCAGCAGTGCACCGGTGAGCAAAAGGGCGGTCAGTCTTGCCAGCTTTTTCATAAATCTACCTCCGTTCTTTGTTGTAGCGTGGCGTTGCTTTCTTCCATACCATAAGTATAGCAGACGCCGCCCGCGCCCTGCAAGCGCGATTCGATGCAAAACAACCCCCATTCACGCAGGGCAAGAGAAATATTTCCCGCCGTTTTGGGCGTCTTGCCCAAAAAGCGGGGAACCGGGGAGGGAGGACGATTTGGAATGTGCTCCGCTGCGCGGGGAAAGCTTTTGCTTGCCGCAAGCGGGCATGGACGCTCCGCTGGGCCAGAGGCAGGGAGGGGTGTTCCGACTCCCCCCTCCCTACCTCTGGACTCCACCCACCCCGCAACAGGTCAAGGGCTGCTCGCCCTTGACGATCCTAAAAAGGAAGTCGAAGCACAAAAAAGCTAGCGCTGCGCCAGTCGGCGCTATCGCTTTAACGCTTTTTTCGCTTCTCCGTTTATAGCCCCTCAGTCGCTGCGCGACAGCTCCCCCGGGGGAGCAAGCGCACGCCCGCAGCGCCGCGCTTTCGCAGAAAGCGGCGCGGCAGCTGCCCTTTCCCGCTACGACCCCACCCCGTGAAAATGGAATAGCGGAGCGCCCGCAGGCGCTCCGCTATTCCGAAATTATAAATCTTTTTTCCGCTATTTATGCGCAGCAACGACGACGACCGCCGCCAGCGGCGGAAACAGGGAGGAGTTGTTGGGGCAGCGGCCAGCAAGACGCGAGTGCCGCCCAAGGCACGAAGCGGATGCTGGGTGCCGCAACCCGTAAAACGCGGAGCGCATTCTAAATCGTCAAATCGTCCCGCTCTTACTCAGAGACTTGCGCTTCGGGCGCGGGGGCGGCAATGTTTGCCGGGGCTGCGCTCTGCCCGGCGGGAACGGTCTCCGGCAGGGCGGCAGCAGTCTCCACGGTCTGAGCGGTGGCTTCCGCAGCGGTCTGGGCAGCGCTTTCCGCTGCGGCGGCCTCCTCGGCGGCCTTGGCGGCGCGCTCGGCCTTCAGCTGCTCGGCGCGCAGCCGGGCCTCCTCCTGCCGCTTCTGGGTGCGCGCCTTGATGCGGCACACCGAGCACAGCCCCTCGGCGCTGTCCGGGGCAATGGGCTTGCCGCACTGCTTGCACAGGGTCTTGGTGCACTTGTGCAGCACCACGGGGCCAAGGGTGGTAAGCTGGTACAGCTTCATGCCGTCAAAGCCCTTGTTGGAGCACACGTTCATGCACACGCCGCACTCGCTGCACTTCCACGGGGTAAGCACCATGCGGGTCTGGCCGTTGGGCATATCCTCAAACTTCAAGGCGTTGGCGCGGCAGGCTTTTTCGCATCGGCCGCAGCCAAAGCAGTTGTCGGTAAATTTGGGCATATAGTAGCCGTACTGCAGGGGCGTTTCCATGGCTGCTTTCAGCTGCTTTGTGCGCTGGTGCAGCAGCAGGCGGAAGTCCACCCCGCTGTCCTCCTCGCTGCGCAGGCCGGGCAGCATCTGCAGCAGCTTTTTGGTGCCGCTCTTGGAGCCGTGGCTTACCTGCTCCAGCATCTCGCGGCGGGTCAGCTCCTGCACATGGTAGGGGTACTCCTTTTCCTCGTATGCCAGCGAGAACCGCGCCTCGAACACCGGCTGACCGAAAAAGTCCACAAGGCGGGTCAGCTCGCGGCGCAGCTGCTCGGCGCACAGGTCGTTCTCGCACTGCCCGCAGGGGGTCAGGTCCAGCACGAGCTTTTTGTTCAGCGCCAGATACGCCAGCGCCTCCCACGAGAGGGCACAGATACAGCTGCGCACCACGGTGTTCTTGCGGGTAGATTTTTCACAGCCGATCCAGATGGTATCGCTGTCGGAATCCGCTGCGGCAGTATCCCGCTGCACCTGCTCCGGCGAGGGCGCAATGCAGCCGCTGCGGCAGGCGGAAACGCACAGTCCGCAGTCGGTGCAGGGGTCCCAGTCCTTGACAAGGTTCGGGCGGGAGAAGATCTCCTCGCCGTAGGGGCAGATGTCCTTGCAGGTGGTGCAGGGCTTGCGGTGGGGGTGCAGGTTCCAGCATTGGCGGCGGTTGATCTCAGGATGGGTGGTCTTCATCAGGGCATCCATTGCAGTTCTGGTAAAAAAGCCCATGGTCTTACTCCTTTTCCACAACAGAGGTGAGTGCGGCGTGGTCGAGCAGGAAGCGCTGCACCTTCTGGTTGGTCACGGCGGCGGCGATGGCGTCCCGGCTGAGCACCCTGCGGATCTCCTCCTCCGGGGTGTCGTGCAGCTTGGAAAGGCGGGCGATCTCGGCGTCCACCTCCTGCTGGGTCACGGTGATCTTTTCGGCTTCGGCAATGGCGCGCACTGCCAGCACCGCCCGCAGCTGGCGCTCGGCCTCCTTGTAGTAGCCCTCCCGCACCTGCTCCGGGGTCAGCCCGGCGCTCTTGCAGTAGAGCTCCATGGTCATCTGGCTCTTGCGCAGCCGCTGGCGTAGCTGGTTCATCTGGTATTCGGCGTTCTGCGCCAGCAGCTCTGCGGGCAGCGCCACGGTCAGGTTCGCCCCCGCCATATCCAGCAGCGCCGCCCCGGCAATACGGTCGGCGTTGGCCTCGTGGGAAAGGCGCTTTTTCTCCCGCAGGCTCTCCCGCAGGGCTTCCAGATCGTCAAAGCCCAGCGCCTTTGCAAGGGCATCGTCCACCGGGGGCACCTGCTTGCGCTCCACGGTGTGCAGGCAAATTTCAAACTGCGCGGTCTTGCCGGAAAGCTCCGGCACCCGGAAATCGGCGGGGTAGGTGAAGTCGAAGCGGAAAGTCTCGCCCGCGCAGTGGCCGTACACGGCCTGCTCGGCGGCGGGCATCAGCTGCCCGGTGCCCAGCACCACGGTCACCTGCTCCATCCGGCTGTCCGGGATGGGGACCCCCTCCAGAAAGCCCTCGAAATCCAGCGTGATGCGCATCCCGCGGGCAGCGGGCGCGTCGGTGGGCGCAAAGGGCGCATGGACCCGCGCCATGTTGGCGATATCCGCTTCCACGGCCTTTTCCGATACCGGGCGCACCCGGCGGGTGAAAGCAAGCCCCTTGTACTGCCCTAA
>CAKTCY010000052.1 GCA_934540955.1 uncultured Faecalibacterium sp. | reverse complement strand
CTGAAAGCCCAGCTGGATGCCCTCCACGCCCTGCCGGACAACTGCTGGTTCGTGAACTATCTGCGCTGCCACGATGACATCGGCTGGGGTCTGGACGAGGCAGTGGAAAACCGGCTGGGCATTGACCCGCAGAAGCACAAGGAATACCTGTACCACTTTTATGAGGGCAATTTCCCCGGCAGCTGGGCAAAGGGCGAGCTGTACAACTACGACCCTGCCACCGGCGATGCCCGCAGCTGCGGCACCACCGCCAGCCTGTGCGGTGTGGAGCAGGCGTTGGAAAAGGACGATAACATCGCTCTGGACTACGCTGTGAAGCGTGATCTGCTCCTGCACACTGCCATGGCGTTTTTGCAGGGCTTCCCCATGCTGAACTGCGGCGATGAGATCGCACAACTCAATGGCTGGGATTACAAAAACGACCCCGACCGTGTGGAGGACAGCCGCAATCTGCATCGCAGCAAATTTAACTGGGAAAACGCCAAGCAGCGCACCCAAAAAGGCACGCTGCAAAACCAGCTGTGGCAGGGCATGGAGCAGCTGCGCCAAATGCGTGCAGACCCCTGCTTTGCCCCGGATGCGTGGGTGACCACATGGGACAGCCACAACCCCGGCGTGCTGGCGCTGGTACGCAAGCGCGGTGAGGAAACGCTGGTGGGATTGTTCAACTTTACCGAATACCCGGCAGGGGCAAGTCTGGATGCTCTGGGCGGCGAGTATCACACCCCGGAAGGCACTTCCGTCTGGCTGGCGGATGTGGAGCTGGAACCCTATCAGGCACTGCTGGTGCGCCGCTGAAAGGAGCAACCATGGATATTGTAACGATCGGTGAAGTTTTGATCGACCTGACCCAGACCGGCAAGGATGAAAAGGGCATTCCGCAGTTTGCCGCAAACCCCGGCGGTGCCCCGGCCAATCTGGCAGTGGCAGCCGCCCGGCTGGGGGCACAGACCGCCTTTATCGGCAAGGTGGGTGCAGATGCCTTTGGCCGCTACCTGAAAGAGGTTCTGGCGGAAAACAAGGTGGATGTTTCCGGCGTGGCTGTGGACGCAGACCACCCCACCACCATGGCGGTGGTCTCGGTGGATGCCACTGGTGAGCGGGATTTCAGCTTCTACCGCAGCGCCAACGCCGATGTGATGCTGTGCAAAGAGGATATTTCGGACAAGGCTCTGAAAGCTGCCAAAATCGTGCACTTCGGTTCTGTCAGCCTGACCGCCGACCCCTCCCGCACTGCCACGCTGGACGCTGCTGCCCGTGCCAAAAAGTTGGGTGCTGTCATTACTTATGACCCCAACTACCGTGCCAACCTCTGGAAGAGCAAAGAGGACGCCATTGCCCAGATGAAAGCTCCCCTGCCGCTGGTGGATATTCTGAAAGTGTCCGATGAAGAACTGCCTCTGCTCACCGGCACCACCGACTGTGCCGAGGGCACAGCCCAGCTGGCACAGAACGGCATCCGGCTGATTTTCGTCACCTTGGGTGCAAACGGCGTATTCTACCGCTTTGGGGACAAGACCGGCCATGTGGCTGGCGTTCCCTGCAAGGTGGGCGACACCAACGGCGCAGGCGATACCTTCTTTGGGGCTGCCCTGTCCAAGCTCTGCAAGGAGGAGCTGGACACCCTGACTGTGGACAAACTGGAAAGCATTCTGGCCTTTGCCAACAAAGCGGCCAGCATCACCACCAGCCGCCACGGTGCTATCCCTGCTATGCCTACATTGGAAGAAATCGAAAAATAACAGAACCGGCCAACGACCTGTAGCAAATCATACAGGCCGGTGGCCGGAAACCATGGGTTAGAAAATTAAAGGCAAAACAAAAACAGGGTGCGCCCACCCGGACGCACCCTGAAAAATCCACGTACGATAACGATATGTACAACAGGGCGTTCCCCGTCGGGAACGCTCTGTTTCTCTTGAGTAGCTTGAGCGAGCAACAACCACCAGCTCCGCTGGTGGAGTAGAAAATGCTTTAGCTATAAGATTCGAGCAAAGCGAGATGACAAAGAAATTGTCATCTTAGAAGATGCACTTTGCAACATAGCTCGTTAGAGCGGTAACCAAAGTATAACAGGAGAACCGCAGACAGTACAGATGAAAAGTCGTGAAGCAAGATGAATTTTTTAAATTGTCATAAATAGCACGACTTTTTGACTGATAACACAAAATTTCGCACCCTTATTCCGTGGGATTCCCTTTATAATAAGAGCAGAGATCAACCGGAAAAAGGAGATGTGGATGATGCAAGCAACAAATCTGAAAACGAATCATCTTTCTGCGCCGCTCGGCATGGATGCCGGGACGCTGTTTTTGTCGTGGCAGTGCGCCGGAGGTGTGTGCCAGACTGCCTACGAAATGGAAGTGACTGCCGGAGCCGAAACGCTGTGGAAGAGCGGAAAGGTTTTGGGCAGTGTGATGCACACCGAAACGCCCATTGCTGTACCGCCCAAGACGCAGGGACAGTGGCGCATCCGCCTGTGGGATGAAAACGACCAGCCCGGCGCATGGAGCGAAGCTGAGTTTGAAACGGGTCTTGCGCAGGCGGATTGGCAGGGCATGTGGGTCTGCCCGGAAACAGAAGCGCCGGACATCGACTGCACCGATGCCATCAACGCCTTTGCAAAGCCCAACTGGGAGCAGAAGCAGGCGGCGCTGGAAGCCTCCGGTAAAGGGCAGGCACAGCCTTATCAGCCCCACCGCCCGGCAAGTTATCTGCGCAAAACGTTCACCGCCCCGGCGGGGCAGTGCAAGCGGCTGTACATTACCGCCAAGGGGCTGTATGTGGCATGGCTGAACGGCAAACGTATCGGTGATATGGTGCTTGCCCCCGGCAGCTTTACCGCAGACAAGCACCTTGGGGCACAGACCTACGATGTGACCGCGTTTGTCCGTGACGGTGAAAATGAACTGCTCATCGCATTGGGCGACGGCTGGTACCGCAGCACCTCCGGCGTGGATGGTGACCGTGACCTGTTCGGGAAAGAAGTGGCTGTCCTGTTCCAGCTGGAGGTGGACGGCAAGGCGGTCTGCGTTTCGGACAGCAGCATGGAGGCCACCCAGCGGGGCCCCATCCGCCAGAACGATCTGCAGCAGGGCGAGGTGTACGATGCCCGGCTGGAAGGGGCACTTTCCGGCTGGCATGGCGTCAAGACCCAGCCGAACACCCTGCCCATCACTGGCATGAACACGGTGCCCATCCGGGAACAGGAAGCCTTTGCAGGCAAGTTGCTGCGCACCCCTGGCGGCGAGACCGTGCTGGACTTTGGGCAGAACATGGCGGGCTATGTGGAGATGAAGCTGACCGCCCACGCCGGGCAGAAAATCAAGCTGCTGTGCGGTGAAGCACTGGACGAGAACGGTAATTTTACGCAGGAGAACTTCCAGGACCGCAACCGCCACAAGGAGGGCGGCACGGCACAGATGTTGGAGTTTATCTGCAAAGAGGGCGAGAACCACTACAAGCCCAGCTTTACCATCATGGGCTTCCGGTACGCAAAGGTGGAAACGGACATCGACCTGACCGGCGCAGAGTTTACCGCCCACGCCGTCTATTCGGAGATGCCGGTCACCGGCAGCTTTGGGTGCGGCAATGCCGATGTGGATCAGCTGGTGAAAAACAGCGTGTGGAGCCAGAAGGGCAACTTCTGCGATATCCCCACCGACTGCCCCACCCGCGAGCGCGCCGGCTGGACCGGCGATATGGGGGTATTCATCGAGACCGGTCTGACCCTGATGGATTGCTACCCGGTGGTGGAAAAATGGCTGGCAGAATGCCGCCTGAACCAGTACCCGGACGGACGCATGGCAAACATTGCGCCGCCCACCAGCCGCCCCGGCTACATGACCCCCATGCTCTGTATGTCGGCGGGCTGGGGCGATGCCGCCATTCTGGTGCCCTACGCCCTTTATAAGCGCACCGGCGACCGCAAGATCCTTGCAGATAACTACGAGATGATGCAAAAGTGGTATGCGTTCCTGCTTGGTCGTGCCCAGCAGACCACCGAGGAGCAGCAGACCGGTGCATACGCCAAGTATACGGTGCTGAACGGCTTGGACTACGGCGAGTGGTGCGAGCCGGGCATTACCCCCATGCAGGCCATGATGAACCCGCGCAAGAGCGTGGGCACGGCGTATCTGGCTTATTCCGGGCGGCTTCTGGCAGAAATTGCGCAGGCGCTGGGCAAGGCAGAGGACGCAGCGCAGTACCGCGACACCGCAGAAAAGGCGGTCAAGGCATATCGCGCCGCCTTTACGGATAACGGGAAAATTACTTCTGACCGCCAGTGCGAATACGTCCGCGCCATTGCCTTTGCGCTGCTGGGCGAGGAGGAGAGCCAAGCCGCTGCGGATACCCTGAACCGGATGGTGGTGGAAAACGGCTATCACCTGAACACCGGCTTCCTTTCTACGCCCTTCCTCTGCGAGGTGCTGGCAAAGTACGGCTATGCCGACACCGCCTACAAGCTGCTGCTGCAGGATACCGCCCCCAGCTGGCTCTATGAGGTCAAGCAGGGCGCTACCACCGTCTGGGAGACATGGACGGGCATTGACGCAAACGGCCACCCCAGCGAATCCCTGAACCACTATTCCTACGGTGCCATCTGCGGCTGGCTGTTCGGAGGCGTGTGCGGCATCCATCTGGCAGGGGAGACCCTGACCATCGCCCCCACCCCAAATCCTGCTCTGGGCTGGGCAAAGGCGGTGTACGATTCCCCGGTTGGGCGCATAGAAAGCGGCTGGCAGTATGCAGGCGATGCCGTGACCTACACCATCACCGTGCCCTGCAATCTGACCGCAGAAGTTGCCCTCCCGGATGGCAGAAGCCTGATCTTGCAGCCGGGTACCCACACCCTGTAACGCAAAAAGATTCCCCATACAACACAACGCCCCGCACCGGAAGGAGTAACCGGTGCGGGGCATTGCTTTTATGGGGTAATGAAGAAGAAAAATGATGAGAAAATGGCAGATCAGAATTTTTGTGCAAGGTATTTTGCGCTGAGCTGGAAGCTCTTGACGGGGGAGTTGTCCACCCAGTTGCGGTGGCTTTCCAGAATGACGGCATCCACATCCATGGCAAGGGCCTGTGCCATCAGGCTGTCCAAGTCCATATTGCCGGTGCCCAGCTCCATGCTGTCGGTTTTCAGGATGGGCGTGATGGCACTGCCGGTGATGCGGGTGCCCCGGTCGTTGATGTGCCACAGCTTCATGCGGGGACCAAGCCGCTGCATCCATGCCAGCGCGTTTGCACCGCCTTCGGTGAACCAGTAGCTGTCAAACTCAAAGTTGACAAATTCGGGATCGGTTTCCTCTAAAAGAATATCGTAGGCGCGCTTCTCTGCGTTCACACGGCGCAGTTCACAGTTGTGGTTGTGGTAGAGCAGGTGGATGCCCTCGGCTGCCAAGGCTTCGCCGGCTTTGTTCAGTCGCTGCGCAAGCTGGTGCATGTCGGCTTCGTCGCCGTAATCAAACCGGTACATCCCGGTAATGACAACGTACTTGGTTCCAAAACTTTTGGCTTCCTCGGCAACGGCGTGGGCATCCCGTTCCAGAGAGCCAAGGTCGGTGTGCAGGCTGACCACCTTCAGACCGGCTTCCTGCACCAGCTTGTGCCAGGCCAGATTGCCGCCCTTGCCCACCGGCATCCCGGCGGCCTTGGTCAGCAGCTTTACCACAAAGCCGATGGGGTGGATCATAAATCCACACAGTTCAATGCCGTCGTACCCGGCGGCTTTCATGGCAGCAAGGGTCTCTTTGGCCTGCTGCTCATTGCTCAGTACAGTGCCCAGCATAAATTGCTGCACGGCTTTGATGGGCATATTTTACCCCTCCAGTTTGAAAATCTTACCCGGCGTGATGCCGTTTTCGTTAAAGCTGTCCACGCAGACATAGTATTCCTGCCCGGCGGTCAGGGTGGAAAGGGTCACTTCGTCTGCGTCATACACCAGCCAGCTCAGATAGAGTTTATCCGGTGCAACGCCGTAGCGGACGTTGCAGCCCTGTGCATTTTCGATGTGCTTCCAAGTGATCTTTGCATCCAGTGCATCCACACGGCTCCCGGCGGCTTCGGCCTGTGCGGGCTTTGCGCCCTCGCCGTTGCCGAACACCCGCAGGCCGCTGATGCGCAGTGCCTGTCCGTAGGGCAGTGCGCCGCCGGTCACCCGGACGTACCGGGCGCGGATGCCGTCGGCATATTCGTAGTAGCCGTTGGAGCACTCGCGGGCAACCGTTTCGCGGGTCGTCCAGTCTGCTCCGTTCGCACTGGTCTCTACCGTGTAATGGGAGATCTGCGGCCGGGTCTCGATGTGACGGGTCTTGCGGTCGTCACCGTAGCTGTCGGCCGGGAAGTCCACCACAAGCTTTTCATCTGCCATATTTACCTGAATGGCACGGACATCACTCTCTTTGCCAAGGTCCACGCAGAGCCATTCGCCCGGCTCTGTACCAGCGGCGCTCCACCAGCTGCGGCAGTCCTCGTTGACGGCCCATTCCGGGCTGCTGTTTTCTGCGGTGCTGGAAGCCGTGACCGGCTTTTGGTAGCTCAGCAGCATCCATTCCGGCTGCTGGCTGGCGGCATCAAATTTGCCAGATGGGATGCAGTGCGGGTAATCGGCAAAGTTCTGGTTGCAGTAGAGAACCCCGTCCTTGTCGAACCCGGCAGGGAACAACCCCACCCGGCGCTCAAAGTCATAGTTGACGGAAATGCGCATGGTGGAGGCATGCCACCAGTTGCCATAGCGGTCGGCAATGGTGCTGCCGTGGCCTGCGCCGGTGATGAATCCACCGGGCTTTGCGGAAAACGGGTTGGATGCCTGCCGCACAAAGGGGCCCAGCGGAGAACGGGAGGTGTATACACCATCGGCGTAAGTGTTGTACTGGGTGCCGGGGCAGGCATATTGCAGGTAATAGAGGCCGCCATGCTTTGTCATAAAGGCACCCTCAATGTAGGGCTTGCCGATGGCGTTGAACATGGCAGTCAGGCTTTCGGCACTCAGGCCGGGGATGTTTGCCATCTGCGGCGGCAGATTCAGCTTGCCGGTCTCAGGGTCATAGAACTGCTTCATGGACTGGTACAGCACGCTGGCTTCCCGGTCCACAATGCCGTTGTTGCCGGGGCGTTCGTAGCCCAGTGCGGTTTCATTGCCGAAGATCAGCTCCTGCTTTTCACCGATGGGGGTCATGGTGTCCGGGTCCAGCTCCACGCCGTAGATGGGGGTCACATTGGAACAGCCCCAGTAGAAGTACACCCGGCCATCATCATCGCAGAACAGGTCCGGGTCCCAGAAAGCAAAGGGCGCAGATACTTCGGTAAACGGCTCGCTCAGGGGGTCAGTGGTGCGCAGGATGGGACAGTTGCGCTCCTTGCGGCTGGCGCAGAAGTAGAGGTAATTGCCCACCTGCCGCACATCCGGTGCGTAGTCGTAGATCAGCAGGTCAGGGTCTGCATGGAAGTCCCAATTCAGCAGGTCCTCCGAATACCAGAAGCCTGCCGACATGGAAACAAAGAGATAATATTTGCCCTTGAAGGATACCAGCGTGGGGTCTGCACCCTCCCGGAAACCTGCTGTACGGGGGCCTTCCTTCATGTGCTGGTAGCGGTAGCCCAGATCAAGGGGGTTGCAATAGGTCTGTTTCATCGAATCACTCCTTGGAAATACCCTGCAATACACGGTTCAGCTGCTTGATGTCCTCCTCGGAAGCGCCTGCCTGCATCAGCATGGATTCAATGGTCATCCGCTGCATGGCACGCTCCATCATGGCCACCAGAGCCGGGTTGTCCTTTACGGCGGCAGCAACATCTCCGCGGGAAGCAGCGGCCTTTTCCTGGATCTGCTTCAGGATGGGACCGGCTTTCGGGTCTGCCATGGCGGCAGCCATGTTGTCCTTGACCGACCAGCAGCTTTCGTCCAGCTCGCCGTCAAACCAGTTGGTCACGTTCTTGCGGTTGTCCATAGCATAATCCGGGTTGGGGGCGTCCACCTTGTTCACCAGGATCACGCTGCTGTGCTCACCGGAGCGTGCCTCAATGCTGTGCTTGCCGGTGATGGGCAGCTGGAAGGTGAACACCTTATCACCCTTTTTGGTCTCCACCAGCTGGCCGTCCTTGTACAGCGAAACTTCCGGCAGATTGGAGTAGACCTTGATCTCGGTCACATCCTCGGCGCGGTCCACATAGCGGCTGCCGCACAGGTGTACAAAGGGCTCCTTGCTCCAGTAGGCCTTGTAGAGATAGAAGGGGTCTTTTTTCAGCTTGCGGTCAAAGGTGACCAGCCCCTTCTGGTTTTCGCCGTGCTTGCCGCCCTCATCACGGCCATCGGCGGCAAAGTCGAACATGTTCCACACATGGGTCGCCCACAACCAAGGACGGTCGGCGATCATCTTTGCGATATGCTCGTGGTAAATGCACTGGTAGCTCTCAGTGTAGTCGCCCTTTTCCGGGTGGCTGCTCTGGTACTGGGGGTTGGCGTCTGCGCCGTACTCCGAAAAGCCGATGCAGCGATCCGGGTAATCGGCGTGGTATTTGTCAAAGAATTCGTCGTTCTGCTCCAATTCTCCCAGATACCAGCCGAAGTAGAGGTTGTAGCTGTTCACATCCGGGATCTCCAGAATGGGGCTGGTGGTCTCCAGCATGAACACGTTTGCCATGGTGGTCTTGCGGGTGGGGTCCAGCTTGTGGGCCAGCTCGTTCAGCAGACGGTGGTTTTCCAGCAGATCCTCGTTGACCGCAGAGGCGGCGGTGATCTCGTTGGACAGGCCCCACACGGCAATGCAGGGGTGGTTGTAGTTCTGGACGATCAGCTCCTCCATCTGGGTCAGGGTGTTGGTACGACCATTTTTCATGTGCATGGTGATGTAGGGAATCTCTGCCCAGATGACAAGACCCTTTTCATCGCACAGGTCGTAGAAATACTGTGCGTGCTGGTAGTGCGCCAGCCGGATGGTGTTGGCACCCATTTCCAGAATGATGGCGATATCCTCTTCCATCATTTCATTGGTCAGGGCAATGCCGGCATCCTTGCGGTCCTGATGGCGGGAAACGCCCCGCAGCGGATAGCCGCGGCCATTCAGGATGAAGCCCTTCTGCGGGTCAAACTCAAATTTCCGGCAGCCGAACCGGGCAGACGCTTCTTCGCCGTTGTCCAGCTTGGCAGAAACAGCATACAGGAACGGGTCGTCGATGCCGTCCCAGAGGTGTGCATTGTCCAGCGTGAAAACAGCCTTTGCGGTGCCGTTTTCCACCGGGGCGGTGATGCTCTGGCCTTCCAGCGCAAAGGTCACGCTCTGTGCGCCCACCACGGCGGCTTCCACGGTGACTTCGGCGGTCTTAGCGGCAAGGTCGGTGACGATGGGCGTTACCTTCAGAGCCGGTGCGCCGTTTGCGGGCAAAGCGAAATGCTCTGCCGGAACGATGTGCAGAGTTACATCGCGGTAAATGCCGCCGTAGAAGGTGAAGTCTGCCTTCTGGGGGTACACGGTGTCGTTGTCGCTGTTGTCCACGCGGATCGCCAGCAGATTTTCCTCTTTGAGGTGGTCGGTCAGGTCCACCCGGAAGGTAGAATAGCCGCCCTTGTGCTCTGCCAACTTTTCCCCGTTCAGGTAAACGGCGGCGGTCATGGCTGCGCCGTCCAGCTGCAAAACAGCCTTGCCGCCTGCCGGGATGGCGGGCTTTGCCAGGGCCAGCGTATACCAGCAGGTGCCCCGATAGTAATCGTTGCCGCCGTCCTGACCGTCCACCGCATTCCAGGTGTGGGGCAGGGTGATGGCCTCACCCATAATGGCGGTGGGGATGCCGGTGTTCTCCTTGGTAAAATGCCAGTTGCTATGATTCAGCAGGATGGTCTTGCTCATGGTAAAAACTCCTTTGTGAAAGATAGATCAAATCAGCAAAGACCGAAAGAGCGTATGAGCCCTTTCGGTCTTTGCAGGGTGTTACTGCATATGTTCTGCAATTACTTCATGACGAAGGGCGTCTTTCTTATCTGCGATGCGCTTCTGGACGTTGACCATTTCTTCCTTGGTCAGCGGGCAGCCCAGCATGGCGATCAGGGTGATGAGCCAGCCCAGCATCGGCAGACCGTACTTGATGGCAAGGGTCATCCAGAAGATGCCGGAGGTGTAGGCATCCGTGGGCTGGGGCATGGTGGTGGTGTAACCCAGAATGGCCACGGCACCGGTGGCGATGACAGCAGCCACCGAGGTGATGAGCTTGTCGATGAGGCTGTAAGTGCCGGAGACCACCGCCGGGATGTAACGGCCGCTGCGGTCCAGCTCGTAGTCGATGGTGTCAGCCATGTAAGAGGTGTTGGAGGTGGTGATGCACATATTGGAACCGTTCTGCAGCAGGGTCAGCAGCACGTAAACGATCATGTTCCAACTGCCCATCACGCCGATCTGACGGGTATCTGTGAAGATGAAGAACAGGATCAGCACAGAGGTGATGGCCATGCTGATGCAGGTCCAGGTCACGATGCCCTTCTTGCTGCCCTTTTTGCCCACATATTTTGCGCCGAAGGCTGCAAAGAAGATAGAAGGCACCATGCTGATCACGCCAAGGGTGGTGGCAAGACCCATGTTGCCGATCAGGATGCCGTTCAGCATGGTGTTGATGATGGCCTGGCTACCCACCTGCTGTGCCAGCTTGTCGGAAGCGTTGGAGGCAATGTAGCACTGCAGGGGCTTGTTGTGCTTGAGCACTTCAAGGACATCCGCGATCTTCAGCGGCTCGTGTTTTTTGTTGGTGCCCTCAAAGTTTTCGGGCTTATCGTAGGCAGAGATACCGGCGCAGACGATCAGGGTGCCGATGCCGGCAATGATCAGGACAATGGTGCAGACCGTGCTGAGGAAGTCCTGATTGAAGGTGCCGCCGCACTTGGGCAGGATGACGGTGTAGATCAGCATGCTCATGCCCATGGGCACGGCGTAGTTCAGGGCAGTGGACCAGACACCGATGGTGGGACGCTGCCGGGGATCGTTGGTCATGATGGCAGGCAGGGTCTGGGCGGTCATGTTGGTGACGGTGTAGCCGATGATGTAAATAATGTAGGTCAGGGCAAACACCGGCAGGCCGAAGCCCTTGCTGGAGCACAGGTTGAACATGCACAGCAGGCCGACTGCTTCGATCAGGTAGCCGCTGATCAGCAGAACGCGCAGCTTGCCGAAACGGGTGTTGACGCGGTCGTAAACAAAGGCCAGCATCGGGTCGGTAAAGCCGTCCAGAATGCGGGCGAGCATCAGGATGACGCCAACGGTTGCAGTGGTGATGCCGTAGCCGATGCTGGCAGAATAACTTGCCATACCAATCAGGGAGTAGACGCTCATGCCAACAAAGGCGTTGCAGGCATAGCAGATGATCTGCCATGTTTTGGCGCGGCGGTACTGGACGCCGTCCACTTCACTGGCGCTGGGTTTCTTTTGGAACATAACGATTTTCCTCCTTTTTGTGTGAACTGGGTTCCGCTTTTCCTGACACCAGAATAACAGAATGCAACAGGCACTGCCGGACGAAAAACAAGGATTAAAGATAAAAATTCGTGCAATAATTTGCGGCGCGTGAATTTACGTCCGTGTTCGTGATTTATTGCCCCATAAGAGCAAAACGGGTCTGTTACAATATCCTTAACAGGTGACACGCAAGAAGGGAGAACCATCATGCAGGAATTTGAAAAAGGCTTTTTCATCGGTGCTGCGACAGCAGCCCATCAGGTAGAGGGCAATAATACCAACAGCGACTACTGGGCACAGGAGCAGCTGCCCCATTCCAGTTTTACAGAGCCCAGTGGCATTGCCTGCGACCATTATCACCGGTACGAAGAAGATATCAAGCTCTTGGCCGATGCCGGGCTGAACGCTTACCGCTTTTCCATCGAGTGGGCACGGGTGGAGCCGGAGGAAGGAAAGTTCGACCCGGAAGCCATTGAACACTACCGCAAGGTAATCGCCTGCTGCAAGGCACACGGCGTAGAGCCCGTCGTCACCCTGCTGCACTTCACCAGCCCCAAGTGGCTCATCTGTAAGGGCGGCTGGGAGGCAGAGTCCATCGTGGAGGACTTTAAGCACTATGCAGCCTATGTCATGGAGCAGCTGGGCAGCGAGCTGCGCTATGTCTGCACCATCAACGAGGCCAACATGGGCTTGCAGCTGGCCGCTATTTCCAAGCGGTTCCGCCTGATGGCAGAACAGGCTGCGAAAAATGCCGCTGCAGCCGGAAAATCCGCCGAGGGCACGGTGCAGGTGGGCATGAACTTCCAGAAGATGATGGAAAACATGAAGTATGCCGCCATGGAGAACGCACAGGTGTTCGGCACGCCCCAGCCCCAGATCTTTGTCAGCGAGCGCACCCCGGAGGGCGACCTGCTGGTGCTGCGCGCCCATGCCGCCGCACGGGATGCCATCAAGGCCATCTGCCCGGAGGTCAAGGTGGGCCTGACCCTCTCGCTGCACGACTTGCAGGCACAGCCCGGCGGCGAAGCCTTTGCCGAGGCCGCATGGCAGGAGGAGTTCACCCATTATCTGCCCTACATCAAAGAGGACGACTTCCTTGGTGTGCAGAACTACACCCGTACCCTGTATGGCCCCCAGGGGCAGCTGCCGGCACCGGAGGGCGCAGAGCTGACCCAGATGGATTACGAGGTCTACCCGCAGGCACTGGAGCACGTCATCCGCAAGGTGGCAGAAGCATTCAAGGGCGATCTCATCGTCACCGAAAACGGCATTGCCACCGCCGAGGATGCCCGTCGTGTGGCGTTTATCCGGCAGGCATTGGACGGCGTGCAGCATTGCATCGCCGACGGCATCCCGGTGAAGGGCTACTTCTACTGGAGCCTGATGGACAACTTTGAGTGGCAGAAGGGCTACGCCATGCAGTTCGGCCTGATCGCCGTGAACCGTGAAACCATGGAACGGACGGCAAAGCCCAGCCTTGGGGTGCTGGGGGAGTATTGCGGAGAGTGAAAGGAGTTTTGGGCATGAACAAGGTATGCGTTGTTACAGGCGGCGGCTCCGGCATGGGATTGGCCGCAGCCAAACTGATGCCGAAAGACCGGATCATTGTTGTGTCCGGCAGAACGGAGAGCAAGCTGGAAAAAGCGGTTGCCCAGTTGAAAGCGGCCGGATTTGAAGCCTATGCAAAAAGCTGCGATACCTCCAAGCGGGAAAGCGTAACGGCATTGGCGGAGTACGCTGCATCGTTGGGTGAGATCATCAATGTGATCCACGCTGCGGGGGTCTCGCCTGCGATGAAGGTGACCATGGAGGATCTTCTCCGCATCAATGCGTTGGGAACGGTTTATGTCAATCAGGAGTTTTCCAAGCGGATGCACAAGGGCAGCGTGATCGTTGATATTGCGTCCATGTCGGCCTACTCGGTGCCGGACCTGATGGTTCCGAAAAAAGCGTATGCTTTGGCCGAAACGGATGAAGCCCAGTTCATCAAAAAAGCACTGCGGATGACCGCATTCATCAAAGACGCTTACATGAAAAATGGCTTTGCTTACGCGATTTCCAAAAATTTTGTCACATGGTATGCAGCCAAGAGCGCCTATGAATACGGCCCCAAGGGAATCCGTGTGGCTTCGCTTTCTCCCGGATTGATCGCCACGGACATGGGCAACCTCGAATCGGAGCATGGCGGGGAGATGCTGGCCTTCTCCTGCGAGGGACGAATGGGCACACCCGAAGAACTGGGCTTTGCCATTGCAACGCTGGCAGATGAGCGCAACGGCTATCTGGCCGGGGTGGATATTCTGTGTGATGGCGGCACGATTCGCGGCCAAAAAGAATTCAAAAAGAGCAAAAAGTAATTTTTGACCAGAAAAGCCGCGCAGAGCTATCGTTTTCGATAACTTGCACGGCTTTTTTCAGCAGGAAAATGGAATGGAACGGACACCATTCGCAACCACGGCGGCGATCACATCAATTTGTTTCTGCGCCAGTTTTGCATCGGTGTTCAGCAGCCCGGAAAGACCGTTCATTACAAAGATCAGGATCGCACCGACATTTTCATATTGGGACGGCTCGATGTTATTACCTTTGATCTGTTCCAGAATGGCATCCCGCAAATGCTGTGTAAAGCGGTTCATCGCGGATACCGGAACGACACCGAGGTAATCCGTTGCCTGCTGAAGAGAAGCAAACATCTCCTGCACAAAAGCCTCCGGCGCATCCAGCAGCTGCTGTGCGCCGCCCATATTGTCGCAGACCAGCTGGACCGTCTGCCGCTCCATTTCAGCGATGAGGGCATCCAGCGTTTCATAGTGGGAATAAAAGGTCGTTTTGTTGATCTCGGCGCGTTCGGCAATTTCTTTGACCGTGATCTTTTCAATGGGCTTCTCCCGCAGCAATGCGATAAACGCTTTCTGGATGGCACGTCTCGTCTTTTTGACCCGGATATCCATATAATTCCTCCGTCAATGTATTTCGTAAATGGTGCTTAACCAACGTTTTGAGCGTGATCCGTTGCTTAAACACCGGACACGCCGGAAACTGCTGATTGCAGCCCCTGCGGCACAGTGCTATTATAGCACCACAGAGATGGATAAGCAACTAAGAGTTGAAAAACTTATCCGTAAATACGCTGAATCAAAAGATGGAGGATGCTTTATGAAAACGCTTTATCTGGTAACGGGCGCAGCTGGTTATCTGGGCGGCGAGGTCTGCCGCCAGATCGTTTCCCGTGGGCTGCAGGGCCGTGCGTTGGTGCTGCCGGGGGATAAGACCGCAAAGTTCATCCCCAAAGAGATCGAGCAGTACGAGGGCGATCTGTGCGATGTGGCTTCGCTGGAACGGTTCTTTCAGGTGGAGCCGGGCGTGGAGACCATCGTTCTCCACTGCGCCAGCATGGTGGCGCTGGGCAACGAACGCCGGGAGCTGGTGATGAAGGTGAATGTGCAGGGCACGCAGAATATCATCGACCAGTGCGCTGCCCACAAGGAGTGCAAAAAGCTGGTTTATGTGGGCAGCACCGGTTCTCTGCCGGAGCTGCCCCATGGCCAGAAGATGAAGGAGCCGGAGCGGTTTGAGCCGGACGAGAGCCTTGGTGTGTACGGCCAGAGCAAGGCCATGGCCAGCCAGAGGGTGCTGGATGCCGCAAAGGCAGGCCTGAACGCCTGCATCGTGATGCCCAGCGGCATCCTTGGCCCCGGCGACGCCGCCTGCGGCCCTGTCACCAGCGGGCTGCTGATGCAGATGCGGGGCGAAGCCTCCGTGGGGCTGAAGGGCACTTTCAACCTCTGCGATGTGCGGGACCTTGCCAATGGCATCTTCCTTGCGGTGGAAAAGGGCAAAGCTGGGGAAGCCTACATCCTTGCCAACGAAGTGGTGAGTTACCCGGAGTATGCAAAGCTGACCGCACAGGAGGGCCACTGCAAAAAGCCCCTGTTCTACCTGCCCATAAGCGTGGCAAACCTTGCCGCCGACATTCTGGAAAAGCAGGCCAAGAAATCCGGCAAGAAACCGGCAATGACCCGGTACGAGGTCTACAATCTGGCGCGGAACAACGAATACGATTCCTCGAAGGCACGGCGGGAGCTGGGCTACACCACCCGCTCCTATCGGGAGACCATCCACGATGAAGTGGAATGGCTGAAGCAGAACAACATGATCTGAGAAAAAGGAGAAGTAAAATGATGGATTTCAACAGTGTCAAAGGTAAGGTAGCAATCGTCACCGGCGCAAGCCGCGGCATCGGCCGCGCCATTGCCGAGTGCTTCGGCGAAAACGGCATGAAGGTGGTCTG
>CAKTCY010000051.1 GCA_934540955.1 uncultured Faecalibacterium sp. | reverse complement strand
TCCCGGCGGCGCGGGCGGTTTGGATTGTGCTTCATGGTTTCACCTTCTTTCCAGTTCGCTTGTGACAGCAAGAAAGCTCTGTCGGGTCTTGTCGAAGGTCAAGGGGATTTCACCCACACGGCCTTCCTTGTTCTTTGCGAGGATGGCTTGATACTCTTCCTTGTCAGCAGACAGGAGCAAAATAGCGTCCGCATCCTGTTCCAGCTGGCCGCTTTCCTTCAGATCTGCGGTGGACGGTGCAGCGTGCGCCGCGTTACGGTTCAGCTGCGCCAGCGCAACCACAAGGATGCCGGTGGTCTGTGCCAGCTCATGCAGGGCGATGGAGATTCCCGTGATAGCTTGATAGCGGTCTTTTGCCTTACCGTCTGCCAGCAGCTGCAGATAGTCGATAAAAACGACCTGTGCTTGCATCCGTTGGGCTTGCGCCTTTACCCATCCAACGCCCTTGCCGGATGCAGAGCGGATGTACAGCGGCAGCTTGTGCAGTTCTGCCAGGCCGTCAAGGTCAGACTGCGGCATAGTCTTGGCCTTTACATCTGCCAGCGGAACGGCCAAGCGATTCGCAATGACGCGGGTGGTCAGGGTATCCGGGTCGGTTTCAAGGCTGAAATAGCACACTCGGAAGCCCCGCCGGGCTTGCTCACAGGCCATTTGCAGGGACAGGGCGGTTTTACCGGCAGACGGTCTGCCGCCGATGATGAACAGATTGCCCGGGGCAAGATGCAGGTGCTTGTCCAGCACCGGGATGCCGCTGGGGATGTACTGCGGCGTTTCGTCCAGCCTGCGGACGTAGTCGTCTATCAACGTCCCGATAGACCGAAAATCCGCTTCTTCCCGGTCAAGGGTCAGGGCTTCGCCCATTTTGCTGTACAGGTCGGGCAGGTCTGCAAAGGTGGTCAGGTTGCCTGCTGCCTGAATGGACAGTTCCTGAAATCGTGTCAGAGCGGCCTGTTCCTGAATAAGCCGCGTCCATTCTTCTACGCGGTCGCGGGTCAAACGGACACACTCACTCTCGCACTCCTGCACGCATTCCAGAATAGCGGCTTTCTGCTCCGGGTAGCGGGCACAGGCTGCCACTGCATCCAACTGGCCTTTTGTGTTCCAAAGACCGGACAGCGCCGCAAATACCGGCTGAAGGTCTGCAGGGAAGTGTTCTATCTCCAGATCAGGCAGCGCGTAGGCGGCAAGATCGGGCTTGATCAGCAGCGCGCCGAGCAGTACTTTATGGATATTCAAGTCAGCACCTCCATCTTCCGTTCCGGCTGCTGTTCCGGCTTCTTCCGGGCTTGCCGCCGGGCTTCTACATCCCCCAGAGTGCGAACCCCGTCAGTCTGCCAGCTTTTCAAGATGCCGTTGGCGTACTTCCATGACCGGTGACCACTTTCGGCAGCCTCGTCAAAGGCTTTGCAGATTACCTCGGCAGGAATAGAATCGCAGTAGCGTTGCAGCTTGTCCAGCGCTGAATGTGGGAAGATACCTATCACCCGCTCAAAGTGCTGCACGATCTCGGCAAGGCCTGAATCTGTGCGAGAATCAGCGGCAGCGGCTGGGGCTTCCGGTGTAACTGTAGCTGTATCTGTACGTGTACGTGTATTTGTAGGGTGCGAATGCATACATTCGGATGCAACTGTATGCGTCCGCATCTCACACAATGCGTTTGCATCGATCTGCACGTCAGATACATCATCTTTTTGCGTTTGTTTTTCCCAGCGCGCTTTAGCTGCTTCAGAGTTCTTTTGGGACTTCTCACGGTATTTTGAAAAGTCTTTATCCACCCCATCTTTCATTGAACGCCACAGACCACGCATTCCACGATCAGCATATTGCTGGGGCTCCGTGCCTTGGCTGGCATAATGGTACAAGTCCCGGATGATCTGCCCGATTTCCGCGTTGGTGTAGTCCTGTGTCAGGCTTTCAAGCCATACGAAGCGAAGAACAATAGTTTCAGGGCTTTTTCCCTTCACGTCTGTCACCTCGCTACCCGGCGGATGGCAGGAGCGGTCTGGTTGCCGTCTACCGGATCACCCTGTTCAAAATACCGTGCTAAACTGTCCAGATTCACAAGCCACATGTGCCCGGCGTTCACATAGCGGATTTTACCCGTCTTGCACAGCCGCCGGATGTAGGCCGGTGACAGGCCGTAGATCGCAGCGGCCTTTTTAACGGTGCCCATATTGGGATAACGGATGGTATCGCCCATTTTTCAACCCCCTTTTAGGTCATTTGTTGAACTGTTGTTTTTGGTGTACCAGCAGTAAAGCACAATTCAAAAAAGATTGCAATACCGCCAAAATTTCAAGAGAATCCGATGTGATGAAACAATGTTGGAACAGAATCCCTTGCGTCAAAATCCATCCAGTGTCATTCAGTGATATCCAGTGTCATGCTTTGCAACGGATTACCTTGTATTGCAATAGATTTACAGAGGGATGCCCACCTGATTTATGGATTTTTGCTGCTGATTCAGCGTGTCAAAATTATAGATGAAATCAATTCACGAATCCAGCAAATTCGCTTCATCAGTCAAATCAACGATGGCTGGAAATGCGTGGATTACTTAGGTTGTTCTTTTTTCTGGTTGGAGTTCTGCTGCATTTGCACAGCCTTGCGCTCCCAGTAACGCTTGTTGTATTCGCGAACTCGATCTTTGTTGGCCGCTCTCCACGCATTGGCATACGCTCGACGTGCCTTTTTTGCCTTTTCATCCATAGTAAGTGTTCCTTTCTTTGAGAATTCAAATAAATTTACTTTTTCTTATTGAACGTTCGATTTGTTTGTGTTATGCTTAGTATAAGAGAAAGAACAAATAAAATCAACAGACTTTCTTAAATTGTTAAGTTTATTTGCAATCGAGGCAGCGTGATGGCAAAAACAAAAAAATCATTTGACTATAAAGACCCCTTTCCAAGCCGATTCCGTAATCTAATTGAAGAAAAAGGGATAACGCTGGATACACTTGCAGCGGAGTTTAACACAACTCGCCAGACTGTGAGCAACTGGCAGAATGGTGTTACAGTCCCAGATGCTGTCAGTATTTGCGATATTGCACGTTACTTCAAGGTTACGACCGATTATCTATTGGGACTAACTGATGTGCAGACCATCGAAACAGATGTACGTGCAGTAGCGGAATATATTGGCCTCTCTGAAGATGCTGTAAAAGAGTTGCATTTTCCCTATTGCAAAGAAGATGCCTTTTTACACAATATGGGGCACAATGTTTACATTTTGGATGAGAACAGCCCACGTATTGATGGCAACGAAACATGGATGATATCACAGCTTATTGAAGATGGATCTCTTTATATTATTGCATCGTATTTGGGTGAAATATGGGATAGCACAGTTGAAAGAACAAAAAGCCTCATTCGGGAAAAAAGGAAAATCGAAAAGGAAAGATTCTGCGGCACATTTTATGAAGAATTTTTCTATTACCATAATCAATCAGTGAACTATGAGGACTTTTCAAAGAATCCATCGGAATTATCAAGGTTCAAAAAATGTATTGATGCAATGTCATTAGACGAGTTGGCACATCTTCGACTAACGTTTGATAATCCTGACAAAATCACAGTTACAGAAATAGATCAATTCCGCATTCAAAAGATTATACAAGAATTCATTGACCGTCAGATAAAGTTGGCTGAAGGCTATGCGACAGAACAAGAAGGATTGCATAGCAAGCAATAATGACTATCCATAGGAGGTGCAGTACTTTGGCAAAAATTACGAAAAGGATGAAGAAGGACGGCACTTGCTCCTACTGCATCCGGATCTCCAACGGATACGACCGGGAAGGGCGGCAAGTGCTGGTCAACCGCACCTTCACTCCCCCGCCGGGCTTGACCGGGAAGAAGCTGGAAAAGGAATTGCAGCGGCAGGCAGATGCCTTTGAACAGGAAGTGCATAGCGGCATTTCGCTGGATGCGTCCATGAAGGTGGACGACCTGATAGAGCGCTGGTTCACCGAGTACGCCGAAAAGAAACTCAAACCCAAGACCGTGTACGACTATCGGCGGCTTGTGCCGCGCATTTCTGCCGGGCTGGGTCAACTTAAGGTGTGCCAGGTCAAGCCCTCGCATCTGATGGCCTTTTATTCCAACCTCGAAGAGCAGGGTGTGCGGGAAGATAGCACCTATACCGCGGTCCCTGCCTTGCTGGAACAGCTGCCGAAGGGCAAACGCGGCCAGATCGCAGAGGAAGCAGGAATTTCAGAGCGGACAATGGCAACACTGTACAGGGGCGGAAACATCAGCCGGGCAACCGCCGAAAAGGTAGCCAGCGCCGCCGGGCTGCCCCTTTCCAAGGCGTTTACAGAGCATAGCAAGGCAGGCGGCAGGCTCAACGGAAATACAGTGCAGCACTATCACCGGATGCTGTCCAGTGTGTTCACCAAGGCCGTGCAGTGGGGACTTGTGGTAGAGAATCCGTGCAAGCGTGCAGAAGCCCCAAAAGCACAGGAAGTGGACGTGCAGGCATTGGAAGAAAAAGACGTTGTGCGCCTGCTGGAAGCCCTGCAGGACGCACCCACACAGTACAGCGTTATCACACAGCTTGCTTTGCTCACAGGTGCCCGCCGGGGCGAGATATGCGCCCTGCGGTGGTCTGATATCGACATGGACGCGGGAACGATTTCAATTGAACGCACCTTGCAGCACATCCCGGGCAAAGGTACGGTGTTCAATCCCCCAAAGACAAAGCGCTCCCGGCGGTGCGTGAAAGTCGGGTCGGATTGTGTACAGCTTCTGCAGGAATACCGCCAGCACCAAAAGGCAGAACGGTTTAAAATCGGCTCTGAATGGGTGCACCGGGTGGAGATCGAGGGAAAGCGCGTAGAAAATGACCTGCTTTTCACCAAGTGGAACGGCGCGCCGATGGATCCAGACGATGTGACAACATGGTTCGGGCGGTTTCTGGCCGCTCATAACCTCCCGGCGGTACACTTCCACAGCCTGCGTCACACCAACGCCAGTTTGTTGATAGCCGCCCATGTGCCTGTTACCACGGTTTCAGGCCGTCTGGGTCATGCAAAGACCAGCACCACCACGGACATTTACGCCGGGTTCATCCGTTCGGCAGATGCAGCGGCAGCAGACGCGCTGACCGGTGTGTTTGACCGTATCCGGGAAAAGAGCCACGCATAACACATCCAAAGACGCAATACAGCCCACAGGAAGCAAGGGAAACCCCGCTATGCCTGTGGGCTGCTTTCTTTTCTGTCTACGGGTCTGAGCCGCTATCGTGTCCACTGTGGACACCGTAAGGCACAATCGCCAGAAAGTGCCTTATTTGTGCCTTATTGACCGAAAAAGCGCTGATGCAAAGGTGAACAAACAAACACAAAAAGCACGGTGATTCTATATAAAACAGAACGCGCAAAAACGGTTAAACTCGTAATAAGACTATTTTGTAATCAGTGGGTTGCAGGTTCAACTCCTGTCACCAGCTCCAAAGAAAACCGCTTGGATCCTTAGAGTTCCGGGCGGTTTTCTTTTTGCTATGGCACAGCTTAAAATATCTAAAAATATCCAAAATCTCGCCATAATCTAACAAACAAGCTAACAAATCAGCACTTCACTCTCTGCACAACACACTTCTGTGTTACTTGCGTTCGCCCGGGGCGACGAACGGCAACGCTAAAAGAGGTTTAAGGTGTTCCCCCGCGGACATTTTTGGTGTATAATGGTAAAAACGCACTCAAACCAAAGGAGGAACCAAGCATGATCCAATTCGGTCTGCGTCTGCACGACGCGGAAAAGCTGCCCATTGAGCAGGTGCTGCCGCTGGTACGCCAGAAGGGCTTTTCCTGCGTACATCTGGCACTGAGCAAATCCCTGAAGGAGGTGCCCAACACCCCCTCTGCCCTCACCCCCGGCTACGCGGCCTACCTGCGCCGCCTGTTTGCCAAAAATGAGCTGGACATTGCGGTGCTGGGCAACTACCTGAATCTGGCGCACCCTGATGCGGATGCCCTGCACACCATTCAGGAAAAGTACTACGCCCACATCCGCTTTGCCAGCCTGCTGGGCTGCGGCATGGTGGGCACCGAGACCGGCGCCCCCAACGCAGAGTACAAGTTCTGCCCGGAGTGCCGCAGCGATGCCGCCCTTGCCACCTTTATCAAAAACTTCAAGCCGGTGGTGCGCTGCGCCGAGCAGTACGGCGTGACCGTTGCCATTGAGCCGGTGGTCAAGCATATCGTGTATGACGCCCGCCGCGCCCGCACCGTGCTGGACGAGATCGGCAGCCCCAATCTGCAGATTCTGCTCGACCCGGTGAACCTTTTGAACATGGAAAACGTAGACCGCCGGGAGGAAGTGTTCGCTGAGGCCATCGAGCTGCTGGGCAAGGACGTGGCCATGATCCACTTTAAGGACTTCTTGCGGCAGGATGCCGGCGGGCAGCTGGCTGCCACCGGTGCCGGACAGGGCGGCATGGGCGATTACCGCACCATTCTGCGGTTTGCCAAGGAGCAGAAGCCCTATGTGTTCGCCACCTTGGAGAACACCACCCCGGAAAACGCCGTTCAGTGCCTGCAATACCTGCAAAAGCAGTACGACGAGTGCTAAAATTATTTCGAGTCGGAGGAGTGCTTGCAAGCGTTCCTCCGACCCTTTTTGCTGTCTGAAAAAATAAGTCGGGAAAATCCACGATTTTCCCGACTTATAGCTATAATACAGCGCTCAGCCCAGTGCCTGCTGAAGCTTGGCAAAGTCCTCCAGTGTCAGCGCCTCCGGACGGATGCGGGCATCAAAGCCTGCGGCCTCGATGGCGGCAATGACCTTCTCCTTGGGCAGGTTCAGCCCGCCTGCAATGGCGTTGGCAGCGGTCTTGCGGCGCTGGCCAAAGGCGGCGCGCACCAGCGCAAAGTAGCCCGCCTCGTCCTCCACCTGCACGGCGGGGGTGGGACGGATGTCCATGCGCACCACAGCGCTGGTCACCTTGGGGGCGGGGTAAAAGCTGCCCGGTGCTGCGGTGAACATCAGCTTGGAGGTGGCGTAGTAGTTCACCGCGCAGCTGATGGCGCTGGAAGCGCGGGTGCCGGGCACGGCGGCCAGACGGTCGGCGGCCTCCTTCTGCACCATGACGGTCAGGCTCTCGATGGGCAGACGGTCGCCCAGCAGCTTCATCACGATGGGGCTGGTGATGTAGTAGGGCAGGTTTGCGCACACTGCCACCGGCATCCCCGGGAACTCCTCGGCAATGAGGGCCTTCAGGTCCACCTTCAGCACGTCCTGCAGCACCAGCTTGAAGTTGTCCACCCCGGCCATGGTCTCGGCCAGCAGGGGCGGCAGGCGCTCGTCCACCTCGATGGACACCACCTTGGCGGCGCGCTTGGCCAGCTCCTTGGTCAGCACACCGATGCCGGGGCCGATCTCGATGACACCGTAGCGCTTGTCTACCCCGCTGGCATCCACGATCTTGGTGGGGATGCCCGGGTTGATGATAAAGTTCTGCCCAAAGCCCTTGGAAAGTGCAAAATCGTATTTTTCGCACAGGGCACGGATCACAGAAAGGTCGGTCAGTTCCGGCATAGGGTCAATTCCTTTCTCAGAAAAAGGCTGTTGCAGAACGCAGCAGCCTTTTTGGTGTTTATGGTTCAGTTCTGCGGGCTCATTCCGCTGCGCTTGCAGCCGTCTCCGGCTCAGACGCGGCCGTCTCGTCCTCGGCGGTCTCCCCTTCCGCAGTCTCTGCGGGGGCGGTATCCTCTGCTGCCGCAGAGGCGGCGGTGCTGTCCGCTGCGGCGGCAGAGCTTGCGCCTGCCAGCGTAGTGGTGCCGCTCAGCTGCTGGGCAGCGCTGACAGCGCGCTGCACCTGCGGGTCGGTCTGGGGCGTGTAGTCGTAGAAGTTCGTTGCTTCCTCTGCACTCAAAGCGCACTCCACATCCACGGTCAGGCCGGTGCCGTCAAAGCTGCTGCCGTCGCCGCAGACCAGCTTTGCCACCGTGATGACCACGGCGCTGCCGTCCGACAGGCGCTGCGGGCTGCTCTGGATGGTGCCCTTGCCCATGGTGGTGGTGCCCACCAGACGGGCACCGTTCATGGTACGCAGAGTGGCTGCGAACAGCTCGGCTGCGCTGGCGGTGTTGCCGTTGACAAGGCAGACCATGGGCAGGCTGATGGAGCTTTCGGCATCGCTGCTGCCAATGACGGTGCGGTTGCCGTTTTTATCCTCGGCATAGGCCACCGTGCCCTCCGGGGCGATCAGGTCGATGCAGCTGACGGCATCCTCCAGAATGCCGCCGCCGTTGTCCCGCAGATCGAATACCAGACTGGCCGCACCGCTGGCGGTCAGGGTGCGCAGTGCGAAATCCAACTCGCTGGGGGTGGTGCCGTCGAACTGGCGGATGCGGATGTAGCCCACATTGTCCAGCAGCTGGTAATCCACGGTGGTGCTGGTGTAGCCGGAGTGGGTCAGCTCAGCCGTCTTGCTGGCGGCAGCACTGTTCAGCCATGTCACGGTAACGGTAGTGCCCGCCTCACCCTGCAGGGCTCTGTACACGGCATCTGCGCCGGACAGGCTCTTGACGTCGGTATCGCCTACGGTGGTGATGTAGTCGCCTACGGCGATGCCCGCCTCCTGTGCGGGGGAGCCATCGTAGACGCGGGTCACCTTGGCGTAGCCGGTCTGGTCGATGCCAAGCTCCACGCCGATACCAAGGATCTTGCCGCTCTGGATGTTCATCAGCTCGGTGTAGGCGTTGGCGGTGTAGTAGCGAGCGTACTTGTCGCCCGTGCCCAGCAGATAACCGGCGGTCAGGCGGTCGTACAGGGTGGTCTCGTCGATGGTGTAGTAATCGTTGCTGCGGACGTAGCGGTCCACCTCAGCGATCTTGTTGTACATACTTTCCTTTTCTTTTACGCTGTTGACCGTGCTGTCGAACAGACGCATGGCGATGAGCATCGTGATGGAAAAGGTCACGGTCATGGCAAGGATCACGATGGTGACTGCCATACCCAAAGAAATTTTACGGTTCATGGTTCTTTCCTCCCGGTCAGAGCAGCAGCATCATAAGGATGCTGCCCAGCAGCGAGAGTACGAACACCCCTGCCAGAACCAGACAGCCGATGCGCAGCACGCGCTTGCGTTTTTGTTCGTTCATAGATCAACCAGCCTCCTTGCTTGTTAGTTGTGGGGAATGGGGATGCAGCTCCGGGGGTTCACGGCGTTGGCCTTGGAGCCGCCCTTCCACACCTCCAGATGCAGGTGGTTGCCGGTGGAATTGCCGGTTGTGCCCACATAACCGATCAGGTCGCCCTGATTCACATACTTGCCTGCACTGGTAGCCACCGAGCGCATATGCGCGTACAGGGTGGTATAGGTATTGCCATCGGACATTTTGCCGTGGTAGATGATAACATAGTTGCCGTAGCCGCCGGTGGACCAGCCTGCCACCTGCACATAGCCGCTGGCGGCAGCGTAGATAGGCGTGCCGCCGGCTGCCGCAAAGTCGATACCGGCATGAAGTTTGTTCACGCCGGAAACGGGGTTCTTACGCCAGCCGTACTCACTGGAGATGCGGCTGTAACTCTTCAGCGGGCAGGCAAAGCCGCTAAAGCTCAGCTGCGGCTTGCTGGCAGAGGCCGCTGCGATCAGCTTCTGGATCTCCTTTTTCACGGCCTCGTAGTTCATCTCGTCGGATTCGATGGCCGCCTGCGCCTTCTGCTGCGCTGCCTGTGCCTCGGCAGCAGTAAGCTTTGCTGCGGAGATGCTGTTGTTCAGCTCGCTCTGCTTGCTCTTCATCTGGGCGTTCTGGCTGTCCAGCTCGCTCTTCTGGCTCTGCAGCTCTGCCTTCTCGGCCTCCAGACCGGCCTTCTGCTCCTCCAGCGCGGCCTTATCGTCCTCCAGCCCCTGCTTGGCGGACTTCATGTTGTTCATGATCTCGGTGTCCTTGACAGAGATATCCTGCATCACCTCATTGAAGGTAAGCAGCTCGTACAGGTCGTTCACCGCACTGAGCATGGCCACGCTGCCGCCGTCCCGCAGCTCCTGCATGGCAGCCATGTGCTTTTTGAAAGCATCCCACTGGTCATCGATCTCGTTCTGCTTTTGCTCGATCTGGGTCTGCTTGTCCGTGATCTGGGTCTGCATCACGCCGATCTGCTGTTCCTTCTCGCCGATGCTGTTCTGCACTGCGGCGATCTGACCGCCCAACACGCCGATCTGATCCTGCAGGACGGTGACCCGCTCCTTCAGTTCACTTTCCAGCGCCTTGGCGGCGGACTCCTTCTTTTTGGCATCCGACAGCTCCTTTTTGTGCTGGTTGATGGACTGGGAAAGCTTATCCAGCTTGGTCTGCAGGCTGGCCATGCTGGTGCTATTGGTGGCTGCCGAGGCCGGGTACACCGTGGCTGTCAGCAGCAGGCAGACACAGGCCAGCCCAAGGCTGACCGCACGGATCAGCTTGCTGCGGGGGCTTTCCGGCCGGGCGTGCCGACCGGTATAAGGGCCTGTGAGCCGGAAGGGCTTTGCGTGCATTGCTTTACTCATAAAACGCGGCTCCTTTCGGTCACACATTCAGATGTTTGCGGATAGAGAACATACTGCCCACGCCGCCTACGATGGCACCGCTGAGCAGGCTTGTTACCACGATGGTCGGCAGCACATTGGCCACCGGCACCAGTGCGCGGCCCATGAGCATCTGCCAGATGCCGCCCAAGCCGCCGGCTGCGTTGACCACATAGCTGTAGCAGCCAAGGCTGACCGCTGCGGTCAGGATACCGGAGATCAGACCCATGGTCAGGCCCTCCACAAAGAACGGCAGAGTGACCATGCGGTTGGTGGCACCCACATACTTCATGATCTCGATCTCGCGGCGGCGGGCAAAAACGCTCAGACGGATGGTGCTGCCCACCGTGATGATGCTGACCACCATCAGCACCAGCACGATCATGCGGCCGCCCTTGGTGACAGCCTTCTGGACCTCCACAAAGATATTGGTCATCTCCACCGGGGCGGTAACGCTGACAACGCCCGGGATGGCCTGCATCTTCACGCTCATGCTCTCCATCTGGGTCAGATCGCTCAGGGTGACCCGGTAGTTGGCCTTAAAGGGGTTGTCGGTCTCAAATTCATCCCACAGGGAGGAATAATCCTGCATATAGCCGCGGTAGGTGTTGAGCACGTCCTGCTTGGAGACGTACTGCACCCCGCTGACCCCCGGCATAGCCGAAAGGGTCTCGCCTACCTGCGCGGCGGTGGCGTCATCACATTCGGGGTCCAGATAGACCACCGTCTCGTTCTGGCTGCCCAGATAGGCCACCATACTGCCCACGTTCACCTCGGCCAGACTGGCGAAGATGTTCAGGGTCATACAAACGCTCAAGGAAGCGATGCAGGCAATGGTCATAGCCCAGTGCTTGCCCAAGTTGCGCACACCGCGCCGGGTAAGGAAGAAAAAGGTAGCGGGACGCATCATACGGCTGCCACCTCCTTTTTCGCAGCGGGCGCATCGTCCGCATCAAAGGCGGCAATATCCAGCGAAAGATCATCCTCGGCGGCAGCCACGGGGTCTGCAGGCACGTCCGAGACGATGCGGCCATGGCTCAGGGTGACCACACGCTGATGGAAGCGGTGCACCAGCTCGTGCTCGTGGGTGACCACCAGCACCGTGATGCCCATTTTGCTCACCCGCTCCAGCAGCTGCATCATTTCCAGACTCAGCTCCGGGTCAATGTTGCCGGTGGGCTCATCCGCGATGACCAGCTTGGGGTTATGCACCAGCGCACGCGCCACAGCCACACGCTGCTGCTCGCCGCCGGAAAGGGTATCCGGGTAGCACTTGGCCTTATCCTCCAGATGCACCAGCTCCAGAATGTACTCCACGCGGGGACGGATCTCCTTGCGAGGCACGTTGAGAACGTGCATGGCAAAGGCCACGTTCTCGTACACGGTCATGCTGGGGATCAGCCGGAAGTCCTGAAAGATGATGCCCATCTGACGGCGCAGATAAGGGATCTTGCGGCGGCGCAGCTTGGCTACGTCCTTGCCCAGCACAGTCACCTTGCCGGAGGTAGGCAGTGCCTCCCGCAAAATCAGCTTGAGCAGGGTAGATTTGCCCGCGCCGGAGTGACCCAGCAGAAAGACGAACTCGCCTTCATCCACATGGAGGTTGATATCCTCCAGCGCAAGGCGTCCGCCCTTTTTATATTCTTTGGAAACGTGTTCAAAATCGATCATGGAATCGTATTAGCTCCTGACATCAAGATTTTTGACGGTCAAGACAGCCCGTCCGCAGCCAATACTGCAAAAAGAACCGGCCAGCATCGGTTTCGAGCGGCCGGTTCGGCGCCGGCGGGGCAAGACCCGCACAGCGAAATATCAGTATTTGGCCGGGTTGTTGGACAGGTACTTCTTTACCATCAGCGCTACCTTAAAGACGATAGCGTCGTCGAACTCACGCAGATCCAGACCGGTCAGCTTTTTGATCTTTTCCAGACGATACACCAGCGTGTTGCGGTGCACAAACAGGCCGCGGCTGGTCTCGGACACATTCAGGTTGTTCTCGAAGAAGCGCTGGATGGTGAACAAGGTCTCCTGATCCAGGCTCTCGATGCTGCCCTGCTTGAATACCTCGCGCAGGAACATCTCGCACACGGTGGTGGGCAGCTGGTAGATCAGACGAGCAATGCCCAGATTATCGTAGCGGATGATCTGCTTTTCGGTATCGAACACCTTGCTCACCTCCATGGCGATCTGGGCTTCCTTAAAGGAGGTAGCCAGATCCTTCACGTTGGCAATGGGGGTGCCAATGCCGACCACGGCCTTGATGTAGTGCTCGCCGGAGAGGGTATCCACAATGCTGGCAGCCAGCTTTTCCATATCGGTGCGGTCGATGCCCTTGCGGATCTCCTTGACCAGCACGGTGTCGGTCTCGCTGATATTGAACACAAAGTCCTTCTGCTTATCGGGGAACAGGCTGCTGACCACATCGTAGGCAGAGATATCGCCGCCGCTGATCACCCGCACGATGAACACCACGCGGGAGACATCGGTGGCAAAGTGCAGCTCCCGTGCCTTGGCGTAGATATCGCCGGGCAGGATGTTGTCCAGCACCACGTTCTTGATAAAGTTGGACTTATCGAACTTTTCGTCGTGGTACTGCTTGATGCTCTGCAGGCTGATGGCCAGCACACCGGCAAACTGTCCTGCAGTCTCATCGACGCCCTCCACGAACACGGCATAATCGTTATGCTTGGCATTGGAGAACTGCTGGTAAGTATAGCCGTCGCGCACAAAGCGGTCGCCTGCGGTCAGGCGCTCGGCCATATAGCCCTCGCGCACCTCGCCGATCAGGTTCAGCTCCGAGCAGGAAATGACAGCGCCGGTCTCATCCACAACGCCGACCACCCGATTGATCGCGTCCTTCATCTGGTAGATCACGCTTTGAAATACTCTATTGGCCATAAATGGATACCCCTTTTCCTCGTTTGTGCAAGCCGCGGCGGCATGGGTTGTGATTTTAAACAATTTAGCCGCATTACAATCTATATTTTACACAAAAGAATTTACTTTTGCAACAGATTTCAACAAAAAAAATAAATCTTTCTTGTTGAAATTATCTTTCGGGGCCATTTTGTGCCAAAAAAGTGCCTTTTGGCGTGGTTCTTACCGTTATTTTACCGATAAAATGTGATACATTTTTGAAAACTGCGTGAAAAGCGCAGCGTTTTATCTGGTAATTTTTGCCATCTCTTCGTCAGAAAGCTCCCGCCACTGCCCCGGCGCAAGCTGTGCATCCAGTGCAAGGCCGCCAATGGCCTCCCGGTGCAGGGCATTCACCCCGGCACCGTACACGCCGAACATCCGTTTGATCTGGTGGTACACCCCCTGCCGCAGCACCACCCGCACGGTAAGCCCATCGGGGGAAAGGGCGGTCACCTCGGCGGGCGAAAGGGCGGTGCCGTCTGCCAGCGTGACCCCCGCCGCAAAGCCGGTGCGCATCTCCTGCGTGAGCGGGGTGTCGATGGTCACGGTGTAGGTCTTGGAAACATGGTGCCGGGGGGACAGGATATCGTGAGCAAAGCCGCCGTCATCGGTCAGCAGCACAAAGCCGGTGCTGGTCTTATCCAGCCGCCCGGCCGGAAACAGCTCCCGCCGGGGGTAGGCGTCCCCTACCAGGTCCACCACGGTGGTGTCACGCTTATCAGTGGAAGCGCTCACCACCCCCTCGGGCTTATTGAGCATCAGATAAACGAATTTCTGATAGGTCAGCAGTGCACCGTCCACTGCCACGGTGTCGTTATCCTTCAGCTGGGTGTCCCCTTTTTTGCACACCGTGCCGTTTACCTGCACGCGCCCTTTTGCCAGCATGGTTTTGGCCTCGCTGCGGGTGCACTGGGCAGTTTCGGCCAGATATTTATCCAAACGCATAAGCGATTCTCCTTTGTTGGTAATGCCCTCAGTGTAACATGACAGACAAAATCGTGCAAGGCACAAACGCAAAAAAGGAGAAGCCCGTGGGCTTCTCCTTTTTGCAATTGATCTTGTTATCAGACGCTCAGGGAGGCGTGCTGCTCCACATCCTCGGGGTCAGCATCGAAGATGGGCTGCAGGACGTTGGCGATGAACTCCTCCACCTGCTGGGGTGCACGGCCCACAAAGTTTTCCGGTACAAGCCCTGCCACGATCTCCTCGCGGGTCAGGCCAAAGGCCGGGTCTGCGGCAATGCGGTCCACCATATCGTTGGGCAGGCCCTCTTCCTTGACCTGCTTACCGGCGGCGATGGCGTGCTGGCGCAGGCGCTCGTGCAGTTCCTGACGGTTGCCGCCCTTTTCCACAGCCTGCATCATGATGTTCTCGCTGGCCATGAAAGGCAGCTCGGCCATCAGGCGGCTGCGCACCACCTTGGGGTACACCACCAGACCATCGGTGACATTGAGCATGATGTTCAGGATGGCATCGGTGGCAAGGAAGCCCTCGGCCATCGCCACGCGCTTGTTGGCGCTGTCGTCCAGCGTGCGCTCAAACCACTGGCAGCCGGTGGTAAAGCTGGGGTTCAGCACGTCCACCATCAGGTAGCGGGCAAGGGCGCAGATGCGCTCGCAGCGCATGGGGTTGCGCTTGTAGGGCATCGCGGAGGAACCGATCTGGTTCTTCTCAAAGGGCTCCTCCATCTCCTTGAAGTTGGCCAGCAGGCGCAGGTCGGTGGCAAACTTCATGCAGCTCTGGCCAATACCGGCCAGTGCGTTCAGGATAAAGGCGTCCACCTTGCGGCTGTAGGTCTGGCCGGACACCGGCACAACAGCCTTGGGGTCAAAGCCCATCTCCTTTGCAATGGAAGCATCCACGGCGCGGATCTTGTCGGCGTCACCCTTGAACAGCTCCATAAAGGAGGCCTGCGTGCCGGTGGTGCCCTTGACACCGCGCAGCTGCAGGGTCGCCAGACGATGGTCGATCTCGGCCAGATCCATCACCAGCTCGTTGGCCCACAGGGTAGCGCGCTTGCCCACGGTGGTGGGCTGTGCGGGCTGGCAGTGGGTGTAGGCCATGCAGGGCATATCCTTGTACTCCTTGGCGAAGTGTGCCAGCTTTGCCAGCACACCCACCAGCTTTTTGCGCACCAGCTCAAGACCCTGCCGCATCACGATGATGTCGGTGTTGTCGCCCACATAGCAGCTGGTGGCACCCAGATGGATGATGCCGGCTGCCTTGGGGCACTGCTGGCCGTAGGCATAAACATGGCTCATCACGTCGTGGCGCACCAGCTTTTCGCGCTCGATGGCCACTTCGTAATTGATGTCGTCCACATGGGCTTCCAGCTCGGCTACCATGTCCGGGGTAATGTTGGGCAGACCCTGCTCCATTTCGGCACGAGCCAGCGCCACCCACAGCCGCCGCCATGTGCGGAACTTGTTGTCGTCCGAGAAGATGTACTGCATCTCATCGGAAGCGTAGCGGGTGGAAAAAGGGCTGATATA
>CAKTCY010000050.1 GCA_934540955.1 uncultured Faecalibacterium sp. | reverse complement strand
GGCGGCAAGCGCATCTGCATCATCCACAAAAACGAGCCGGGCATGATCAGCCAGATCACCGCCCTGACCACCGAGGCGGGTCTGAACATCGAAAACATGGTGAACAAGAGCAAAAAGAACATGGCCTACACCATGCTGGATGCCACCGGTGCCGTGGATGCCCGCCTGAGCGAGAAGCTGAGCAGCATCCCCGCCGTCATCCGGGTGCGCATCCTGTAAGCGGTACGCTCCGGAGCAGAAAATCCTTTAAAAACAACACGCCCGGGTTTTCCACCTTCCGGTAGGAAGAACGTGGAAAACCCGGGCGTTGTTTTATTTTATTACTTTTGCAAACTCTGCGGCAAGGGCGGCGTTCACCGAGCGAACAGCGTTGGCGTCCGGCTTGATGGCGGTGCGGTCGTAGGTGAACAGGCCGTTCACCTCGTCCTCCACATCGGTCAGCTGGGTGTATACCAGCGCCGAAAGCCCCTTTTGCAGCTGCGGCAGCACCGTGCCCAGCTGCATTTTTTTGTACCGGGCGGTCAGCTCCTCCCGGCTTTTGGCTGTGCCGTAGCCGTAGGTCCTGCGGGGCGGCTCGTGCCCGGGCATGGGCCATGCAATGCCGCCGTACTCGCTCAGTGCCACGGTGCGCGTCTGCGGGCGCACCCGCAGGGGATAGAAGTAGTTGTGCAGGGAGTATACATCCCCGCCGCCCTGATCGTACCAGCCGCTGGCCTCGTCCACAAGGCGGGTATCGTCCAGCGCACGGATGGCCTGTACTGCCCCGGCGGCATCGTACTGTCCCCAGCCCTCATTGAAGGGCACCCAGCAGCCCACGCAGGGGTGGCAGCACAGCGCCTGCACCGTATCTGCCAGCTCCCGGCGGTATTCGGTGCGGCTGCTTTCGCTGCCCCGACTCAGCAGCCCCCACAGAGGTGCTTTGTCCGGCAGACGGCGCACAAGCGGCTGCAAAGCATTGGTCAGGTAGGTGACGAACCACAGGTTATACCTGCTGCCGCCGTTGACCATATCCTGCCAGACCACAAGCCCCAGCTTGTCGCAGTGGTAGTACCAGCGCTGCGGCTCAAGCTTTGCGTGCTTGCGCAGCAGGTTGTAGCCCAGCGCCTTTACCTCGCTCAGCTCCCGCTCCACCGCCGCATCCGAGGGCGGGGTGTACAGTCCCTCCGGCCAGTAGCCCTGATCCAGCAGGCCGTTGAGCAGAATGGGCTTATCGTTCAGACAAAAGCGCAGCACGCCCCTTGCGTCCGGTGCGCAGCTCCACTTGCGCAGGGCAAAGTAGCTGTGCACGGTGTCGAACTGCTCCTCCTCTCCCTGCGTGGTGCCCACGGTCAGGTCGTACAAAAAGGGCGTGTCCGGGCTCCACGGGAAGAAATACTCGTCCGCAATCTGCAGCGTCACCGTGCCGTCCCGGTCGGCCTCATCGCTGCCCCAGTCCTCGGCGATGGTCACACCCCCGGCGCGCACCACCGCCCACAGATTCACCGCGCCGCCGGGCGCAGAGGTATGCACCTTCACGGTCACAGTACGGGCATCGTAGTCCGGCGTAACGGTGAGAGACTGGATGTAATTTTCCGGCACACGCTCCAGCCAGACCGTCTGCCAGATGCCGCTCTGCGCGGGGTAGAACATCCCGCCGGGCTGCAGGGTCTGCTTGCCCCGCGCCTGTGTGCCGTGGCCGGTGGGGTCCTGCACCGCCACCCACAGGCTGTTGCGGCCGGTGCCGTTGAGCTGCGCGGTGATATCCAGCGTAAAGGGCCAGTAGCCGCCCCGGTGGCCACCCACCAGATGGCCGTTCACCTGCACAGCGCAGGCGTAGTCCACCGCACCGAAGTGCAGCAGCACCCGACCGCCCGTCCCGGCGGGCGGCGCAAAGTACCGGTGGTAGTGCAGCCACTGCCCGGGCTGCAGCGTGCGTCCTACCCCGGAGGCGCGGCACTCCGGCGCGTAGGGCACCAGGATCTCACCATCCCAGCCCGCCGGGCGCTGTGCCGAGGCGGTGATGGCGTACTGCCACAGGCCGTTCAGGTTCTCGTAGCTGTCCCGGCGCATGGCCGGGCGGGGATATTCCGTCAGAGGGTGCATACACTCACCAGCCTTTTCTACTCGTTTGCTCCATTCTAGCACAGCCCGGGGCGTTTGTATACGCGGAAAAATATTTTTATATAGCGTAAGCCCGGAAAGTCTGCGGACTTTCCGGGCTTACGAAAGCGCTTAATTCTCGGCCAGATTACCGGTATAAAGCTGGTAATACTTGCCCTTTTTGGCGATCAGCTCGTCGTGGCTGCCGCGCTCGATGATGCGGCCCTGCTCCAGCACCACGATGCAGTCTGCATTGCGGACGGTGGACAGGCGGTGCGCGATGACAAAGCTGGTGCGGCCGTACATCAGGCCGTCCATGCCGCGCTGCACCAGCGCCTCGGTGCGGGTATCGATGGAGGAGGTCGCCTCGTCCAGGATCAGCACCGGCGGGTCTGCCACGGCTGCACGGGCAATGGCCAGCAGCTGGCGCTGACCCTGCGAGAGGTTGGCGCCATCGCCGGTCAGCATGGTGTTGTAGCCCTCCGGCAGGCGCTTGATAAAGCCGTCGGCGTTGGCCAGACGGGCGGCGACGATGCACTCCTCATCGGTGGCATCCAGCCGTCCGTAGCGGATGTTCTCCATCACCGTGCCGGTGAACAGGTGGGTGTCCTGCAGCACGATGCCCAGCGAGCGGCGCAGGTCGGCCTTTTTGATCTTGTGGATGTTGATGCCGTCGTAGCGGATCTTGCCCTCCTGAATATCGTAGAAGCGGTTGATCAGGTTGGTGATGGTGGTCTTGCCCGCGCCGGTAGAGCCGACAAAGGCGATCTTCTGCCCCGGACGGCCATACAGGTTGATGTCGTGCAGCACCGTCTTTTCCGGCACATAGCCAAAGTCCACGTCCGTAAAGGTGATGTCGCCCGCCAGCTTGTGGTAGGTGGTAGTGCCGTCGTGGTGGGGGTGCTTCCACGCCCAGATGCCGGTGCGCTCGTTCGTCTCCACCAGCTGGTCGTTGCGGTCGTACTTGGCATTTACCAGCGTCACATAGCCCTCGTCGGTCTCGCTGGGCTCGTCCATCATCTTGAAGATACGCTCGGCACCGGCCAGTGCCATGATGACGCTGTTGGCCTGCATGGACACCTGACTGATGGGCATATTGAAGCCCTTGTTCAGGCTGAGGAAGGCCACCACAGTGCCAAGGGTCATGCCGCTAACGCCGCCCACAGCCATGGCTGCACCAACCAGTGCGCAGATGGCATAGCTGATGTTGCCCAGCTGGGCGTTGACCGGCATCATGATGTTGGAGAAGGCGTTGGCCTGCTTGGCGCTTTCCTTCAACTGGTCGTTCAACTCACGGAAGCCGGCAAGGGTCTGCTGCTCGTGGGTGAACACCTTGACCACCTTCTGGCCCTCCATCATCTCCTCGATGTAGCCGTTCACCTTGCCCAGATCCCGCTGCTGCTGGATGAAGTACTTGGAGGAGCTTTTTGCGATCTGCTTGGAGCAGAACAGCATCAGCGCCACCATGAGCATGGTAACGATGGTCAGCTGCCAGCTGAGCATACACATACTGAAGAACACCGACACGATGGTGATGACGCTGGACACCAGCTGCGGGATGCTCTGGCTGAGCATCTGGCGCAGGGTATCCACGTCGTTGGTGTACACGGACATGATATCGCCGTGGGGATGGGTATCAAAATACCGGATGGGCAGGCTTTCCATGTGGGTGAACAGCTCGGTGCGCAGATTGCGCAGCGTGCCCTGCGTTACATTGACCATGATGCGGGCGTTGGCCCATGCGGCCAGAATGCCCACAAGGTAGATGCAGCACATCCGCACCAGTGCACCGGCCAGCGGTGCAAAGCTGGGGTCCTGCTGGCGGGTCATGGGGACGATGTAATCGTCCATTAAAGTCTGCAAGAACAGGCTGGCCTGCACATTGGCCAGCGCACTGACCACGATGCAGACAAGCACAAGGATGCAGTGGGGCAGATAGTTGCGGAACACCTCATCCATGATGCGCTTCAGCAGCTTGCCCGGGTTTTCCACCTTGGGGCGCGGCCCCCGTGCGCCCCGCGGGCCGGGGCCATGTACTTCCTTTACTGCCATTACTGCGCACCTCCCTGCTTATCAAAATCGCCGCCGCCCTGCGTCTGGCTGTTGTAGACCTCCTGATAGATGGCGTTGGTCGCCAGCAGCTCTGCGTGGGTGCCCAGACCGTTGATCTGGCCGTTATCCAGCACCAGAATGCGGTCTGCATCCTGTACCGAGGAGATACGCTGCGCAATGATGATCTTGGTCGTGCCGGGGATCTCCTCCCGGAAGGCCTTGCGGATCTTGGCATCGGTCGCGGTATCCACGGCGCTGGTGGAGTCGTCCAGGATCAGCACCTTGGGCTTGCGCAGCAGGGCGCGGGCGATGGTCAGGCGCTGCTTCTGGCCGCCGGACACGTTGGAGCCGCCCTGCTCGATCCAAGTATTGTACTTATCCGGGAAGCGCTGGATAAATTCATCTGCGCAGGCCAGCTTTGCCATGCGGATGCACTCCTCCTCGGTGGCGTTGGCATCGCCCCAGCGGAGGTTGTCCAGAATGGTGCCGCTGAACAGCACGTTCTTCTGCAGCACCATGGAGACCTCCCGGCGCAGCACGTCAAGGTTATAGTCCCGCACGTCCACGCCGCCCACGCGCACGGTGCCGCTCTCGGCATCGTACAGGCGGGGGATCAGCTGCACCAGACTGGATTTTGCACTGCCGGTGCCGCCGATGATGCCCAGCGTCTCGCCGGGCTGAATGGTAAAGCTGATATCGTTCAGCACCGGCTGACCGCTGCCGTGCTTATACTTGAAGGTAACGTGGTCAAACTGGATGCTGCCGTCTGCCACCTGCTGCACCGGCTGCTTTGCCGGGGGCAGGTCGGTGCACTCGTCCAGCACCTCCACGATACGCTTGGCAGAGGCGGCGGACATGGCGATCATGACAAAGGCCATGCTCAGCATCATCAGTGCCATGAGGATGTTCATGATATAGCCGAACAGGGCGTTCAGCTGGCCGGTGGTAATGGCACCGTGCAGCACATACTTTGCGCCGAACCAGCTCAGCGCGATATTGCAGCCGTACACTGCCACCAGCATGGCGGGGTTATTGAAGCTCAGGCGGCTTTCCGCGTTGACGAACTGCTTGTACAGGCTCTCGCAGGCGGCGGTGTATTTTTCGTTCTCAAAGCCCTCGCGCACGAAGCTTTTGACCACGCGGATGGCAGAGACGTTCTCCTGCACCGAGGCGTTGAGGTTATCGTAGTTCTTGAACACCCGGTCAAAGATGCGGAAGGTGGGGATCATGATGGCAGCCAGCACCGCCACCAGAAAAGCCACCGCCACCACGAACACCAGCGACAGCGGGCCGCCGATGACCACAGCCATGCACATGGCAAACACCAGATGCACCGGGGCGCGCACGCACATCCGCAAAATCATCTGGAAGGCGTTCTGCACGTTGGTCACGTCGGTGGTCATGCGGGTGACAAGACCTGCCGTGGAGAATTTGTCGATGTTGGAAAAAGAGTAATGCTGGATGCTTTCATACATGGCATCGCGCAGATTTCCGGCAAAGCCGGTGGATGCCTCGGCGGCGTACTTGCCCGCCAGCACGCCCAGCACCAGCGCAATGGCTGCCACCAGAAAGGTAAGCAGGCCGTAGCGGATGATGGCGTTCATATCGCCCTTTTCAATGCCCTGGTCGATGATAAAGGCCATGATGGTGGGCAGCAGCACATCCATAACGGCTTCCAGCGCAGCAAAGAGCGGTGTCTTGATCGAGGCGGCTTTATACTCGCCCAGATGCGACACAAGCTTTTTGATCATCTGAGTTCCCTCCTGTTTGAATTTATTTGTTTGTTACGAAACAATTTTATACAAAACAATTTAAATGTCAAGGCGTTTCGTAAAATGTTCATAATTACTAATTTAACAAGCCCATTTTCGGCGCTTTGACGGAAAAGGAGGTTATTTTAACGCTTCCCGCAGCTTGTTCAGCAGCCGCAGCAGCTCTGCGTTCTCCTCCTCGGTCAGCAGACCGGTCACATAGTCATCGGTCTGGCGGAAGGAAAGCAGGGTCTTTTCGTGCAGACGGATGCCCTCCTCGGTCAAAACCAGCTGCTTGAGCCGGGCGTCCTGCGGCACGCTCAGCCGCTGGATATAGCCCTTGCGCTCCATCAGCTGCAAAATGCTCGTCACGGTGGAGCGGGTGATGGAAAACTCCCGCTCGATGTCCCGCTGGAACACCGGCTCGTCCCGGTGGCGGTAGAGATACTCAATGATCCACCCGTGCATGGGGGTGGTCTGCTCTACCCCGTTGGCGCGGGAAAACTGGTTCAGCCTGCGGAAGATCAGGTTGTCCACCCGGCGCAGTTGGGCGGGGATGACCTGCGGCCCTTCCCACGGCGGGTCCAGCTTGCAGTGCTGTTCAATAGGGTGCTCTGTACACATAATGGTTTCCTCTGTTCAAGTTGTTCGATGTGAAACTGTTTGATACGATACATATTTTACTCTTATCCCCGTTCCCTGTCAAGCGGAACAAAAAAAGACGCTTCCGTACGGACTTTCGTCCCTCTGAAGCGTCTCTTCTGGCTTACTCTGCGGCAGCTGTCCCGGTGTCTGCTTCAGCAGCCGGGGCCGGCTCTGCCGTGGCGGTCGCCGCCTGCTCCTTCTCCATCCACTCCCGCACACGGTCGGGGCGGTTGGTGACGTAGGCGTCCGCACCGGTGCGCAGCAGGCTGCGGACGGAATCCTCCATGTCTACCGTCCACAGGGCCACCTTGATGCCCATCTCGTGCAGTGCGTCGATAAATGCAGGGCTCTTGTAGGCGGTGTGGTACTCACAGCTGACCCACTCCGGCACAAAATCCAGACTGCGGATGTAGGCGGGCAGATCCCGCTGCACCATCAGGTTCTCGTAGATCTCGCTCAGGCTCTTGCCCGGAAAGTTTGCCCGCAGCATACTTACCTTATCGCTCATCCAGCGGGTCATCCAGCCGCAGTTTTCCTCGTCCGCTGCGCCCTCCGGCAGGGCGGCGTCCATGGCTTCCATATCGTCTATGCCGTTGGTCAGTCCCAGATCCTTCCAGATGATGGGCGGCGGCAGCAGCATACTTTCCAGCTCGCCGTACACCAGTGCGCCCACCCGCAGCTCAGGCATCAGCTGCTTTGCCTGCCGCAGCAGCGCATGGTTGAAGGAGATCAGGATCACCTGCTCTGCCATCTCCGTCTGCCGCAGCACCTCCAGCACCCGGGGCACGAAATCCGGATCGTTGTTCACGGTGGATTTCAGCTCCAGATGCACGATGCACCCCGGCATCTGCTTGCACAGCTCCATGGCCTCCTGCAGGGTGGCAATGTGCTCGTCCTTGAAGATGGCGTCCTTCCAGCTGCCGAAATCCAGTTCCTTTAAATCGCCCATGGTCATATCATAGATCTTGCCGGAAATATCCGTGTGCAGATCGATCATATAGTCGTGGTGGATCACAAGCCCGGCGTCAATGGTCTGCTGTACGTCCATCTCTACGCCGTCCGCGCCAATCTCCATGGCCTTTTTAAAGGCGATCAGGGTGTTTTCCGGTGCAAGATAGGAAGCACCGCGGTGTGCAATGATCTGTGGTGTCATAAATACCTCTCCATAATTGCGAAGTCGTTTTCATAAGCATGGCACACCGCTCGAGCGGCCTGCCCCGCTTACAAAAACAGCTTCTGATTCTTTCTCACACGTTATATGCTATGGCAGCTGCCGTACCGCTGACAGTGCCGGGGCGCTTGCTCAGGTCAGGTCCTCGCCGTCCGAAGCGATGACCTTTTTATACCAGTAAAAGCTGTCCTTCCGGCTGCGGGCAAGGGTGCCGTTGCCGTCGTTGTCCTTGTCCACATAGATAAAGCCGTACCGCTTTTTCATCTCGCCGGTGGAGGCGCTTACAAGGTCGATGGGGCCCCATGTGGTGTAGCCCATCAGGGGCAGACCGTCCTCGTTGACGGCCTTTTCCATCTCCTCGATATGCGCCCGCAGGTAGTCGATGCGGTAGCTGTCGTGGATGGAGCCGTCCGGCTCTACGGTATCCACCGCACCCAGACCGTTCTCCACGATGAACATGGGCTTTTCGTACCGGTCGTAGATGGTGTTCAGGGTCACCCGCAGACCCACCGGGTCGATGGCCCAGCCCCACTCGCTGGCCTTCAGGTAAGGGTTCTTCACCGATGCGAACACGGCGTTGCCCTCTGCATTCTCTGCCGCCATCAGCTCCTTATCTGCCGTGATGCAGCGGCTGGAATAGTAGCTGAAGGACACAAAATCCACCGTGCCCTCCCGCAGCGTGCGGTCGTCCTCCGGTTGGGTGCACAGCTGCACCCCGGCGCGCTCCATCCGCTTTTTCGCCCACACGGGGTAGGTGCCGCGCACCTGTACGTCGGTAAAGAAGTAGTTGTCCCGGTCGGCCTCCTGCGCCGCCCGCACATCCTCCGGGGCGCAGGTGCGGGGATAGAACTGACCCGCCGCCAGCATACAGCCCACCATGGCGTCCGGCATTTTTTCGTGCGCCAGCTTTACCGCTTTTGCACTGGCCACCAGCTCGTGATGGGCGGCCTGATACTTGATCTGCTCCACATTCTCGCCGGGGTAGAACACCAGCCCTGCGCCGGTAAAGGACAGGTGCAGCAGCATATTGATCTCGTTAAAGGTGAGCCAGTACTTCACCTTGCCCTTGAAGCGGTCGAACAGCACCTCACAGTAGTGGACATAGGCGTCCACCATGCGGCGGTCCTTCCAGCCGCCGTATTTTTTGATGAGGGCAATGGGGGTGTCAAAGTGGCAGATGGTGACCAGCGGCTCGATGCCGTACTTATGGCACTCGTCAAAAATGCTGTCGTAGAAGGCCAGCCCTGCCTCGTTGGGCTGGGCGTCATCGCCGTTGGGCAGGATGCGCGTCCACGCAATGGACAGCCGGAAGCACTTGAAGCCCATCTCCGCAAACAGCGCGATGTCCTCTTTATAATGGTGATACAGGTCAATGGCCTCGTGGCTGGGGTAGAAATGCGCAGCATCGCAATCCAGCATTTCCATATAGCCCGTTGCCACCGGAAAACGGTCCGGACCGAAGGGGGTCACATCCACCGTAGCCAGACCCTTGCCGTCTGCCTGCCATGCGCCCTCGCACTGGTTGGCGGCGGTAGCGCCGCCCCACAAAAAGCCCTTGGGGAATTTGCCCATACTCTTTACCTCCTCATTTACTTTTGCGCCCCTGCGGAGCGTAGATATACTCATATTACTATGATACCGCAACCGGCGGCGCTTGTCCATGACTGTATTTTGCAAAGAAATGTGCACCTGCGGACAAAGTACGACTTTTATCGTCAAAACGCCGAAATTCCCTGCCGTTTTTTGCGCACTTTTCACGATAAAAACACAAAACTGGCCTGTTTTTCTTTTATTCTGTTCCTTTTAAACTGCGCGGCAGTATGGTAGAATAGTAGGGTAAGAATTGTGCCGCGCTGCTGCGCTGCCGAGAACATGGAAAAATGGAGTGTTTGATTATGACTGAGTTCAAACCCATCAAAGAAGGCAAGGTCCGCGAGATCTACGACAATGGCGACAGCCTGATCATGGTTGCCACCGACCGCATTTCTGCGTTTGACGTCATCCTGAAAAACAAGGTCACCAAAAAGGGCACCGTGCTCACCCAGATGAGCAGGTTCTGGTTCGATTACACCCGCGATCTGCTGCCCAACCATATGCTGAGCGTGGATGTGCAGGATATGCCGGAGTTCTTCCGTCAGCCCCAGTTCACCGGCAACAGCATGATGTGCCGCAAGCTGACCATGCTGCCCATCGAGTGCATCGTGCGCGGCTACATCACCGGCAGCGGCTGGGCCAGCTACCAGAAGACCGGCAAGGTGTGCGGCATCCAGCTGCCCGAGGGCCTCAAGGAGTCCGATAAGCTGCCCGAGCCCATCTACACCCCCTCCACCAAGGCAGAGATCGGCGACCACGACGAGAACATCTCCTACGAGCAGAGCATCGACGTGCTGGAAAAGCAGTTCCCCGGCCACGGTCTGGAGTACGCCACCAAGCTGCGCGATTACACCATTGCCCTGTACAAGAAGTGCGCCGAGTATGCACTTTCCCGCGGCATCATCATTGCCGATACCAAGTTCGAGTTTGGTCTGGACGAGGACGGCAACGTGGTGCTGGGCGACGAGATGCTGACCCCGGACTCCTCCCGCTTCTGGCCGCTGGAGGGCTACGAGCCGGGTCACAGCCAGCCCTCCTTCGACAAGCAGTTCGTCCGCGACTGGCTGAAGGCCAACCCCGACAGCAACTACGACCTGCCGCAGGATGTCATTGACAAGACCATTGCCAAGTATCTGGAGGCCTATGAGCTGCTGACCGGCAAGAAGCTGTAAGCAATTTATAAATCAAACGCTCCCGTTCATCGCCTTTGGCGATGAACGGGAGCGTTTTTCTTTTATTCTGCTGCTTCGGTCAGCACAAAGGTCAGCTCTGCGGTAACGGCGCACTTGCCGTCCACCCATGCCGAGGCCTTGCCTACGCCCACAGCGCCGTGCTGCTGCACCAGCTCGCAGTGGAGGGTGAGCACGTCCCCGGGGGTGACCTGCTTGCGGAAGCGGGCACTCTTGATGCCGCCGAACAGCGCCAGCTTGCCCTTGTTTTCCGGCAGGCTCAGCGCCGCCACAGCGCCGGTCTGTGCCAGTGCTTCCAGCAGCAGCACACCGGGCATGACCGGCTGTGCCGGGAAGTGGCCGTTGAAGAATTCCTCGTTGCGGGTGACGCACTTGCGGCCGATGGCCCACTGCCCCGGCTCGTAGTCCAGAACGCGGTCCACGAGGGCAAAGGGGTAGCGGTGGGGCAAAATCTCCGCGATCTGCACACTGCTCAGAGTGTTGGCGTTTTCACGCACGGTACGGGGCTCTGCCATGGGTCAGCCCTCCCATCTGCGCAGGGCGATGCAGGCGTTGTGGCCGCCAAAGCCCAGGCTGTTACTCAGCGCGTACTGCATCTCCTGCTGCCGCCCGGTGTTGGGCACATAGTCCAGATCGCACTCCGGGTCAGGCTGGGCGTAATGGATGGTGGGCGGGGCAAACTGATCCCGCAGTGCCAGCGCGGTGAACACGGCCTCAATGCCGCCCGCGCCGCCCAGCAGATGGCCGGTCATGCTCTTGGTGCTGACCACGGTCATCTCCTTTGCGTGTGCGCCGAACACGGCGTGAATGGCGGCAGTCTCGCAGGCATCGTTCATGTGGGTGCCGGTACCGTGGGCGTTGATGTGGTCCACCTGCTCCGGTGCGATGTCCGCATCTGCCAGGGTCAGCTTCATGCAGTCGATGGCGCCCACGCCGCCGGGAGCCGGGGCGGTAAAGTGGTAGGCGTCGCAGTTAGCGCCGTAGCCTACTACCTCGGCGTAAATGTGTGCGCCGCGCGCTCTTGCGTGCTCCAGCTCCTCCAGCACCAGCACGCCGCTGCCCTCGCCCATGACAAAGCCGCCGCGGCGGGCGTCAAAGGGCAGGCTTGCAGCATCCGGGTCGGTGGCGGTGGAAAGCGCCTTCATGCTGGTAAAGCCTCCGATGCCCAAGGGGCTGATGCAGCTCTCCGCGCCGCCGCAGACCATCACCGGCTCGTAGCCGTCCCGGATGCGGTGGAAGGCGTCGCCTACGGCGTTGGTGCCGCCGGCGCAGGCCGTGACTGGGCAGGTGCACATACCCTTCAGGCCGAAGCGGATGGCCACCTGTGCCGCTGCCATGTTGGCAATGGCCATGGGCACAAAGTAGGGGCTTACCTTCTCCATGCCCTTTTCCTCGCCGCGGGCGTGCTGCTCCTCGATAGTGGGCAGACCGCCGATGCCGCTGGACAGGATGACGCCGATGTTCTTGCCCTCGGCCTCGGTATCAAGGCCGCTGTCTGCAATGGCTTCGGCTGCAGCGCCCAGTGCCAGCAGGGTGAAGCGTGCCATCTTGCGGACTTCCTTTTTGTCCACCACGGTCTCGGGGTCAAAGTCCTTTACCTCACCGGCCAGCTTGCACTTGAAGTCGGTGGTGTCGAACTGGGTGATGGGGCCGATGCCGCATTTACCGGCACGGGCTGCTGCCCAGCTGTCGGCCACATTGTTGCCCAGCGGGTTCACCGTGCCAAGGCCGGTGATCACAACTCTGCGTTTATCCATAAGGGTTCTCCTTTACATTGCCATGCCGCCGTCCACACAGAGCACCTGCCCGGTGAGATAGCTGCTTTGTTCTGCGGCAAAAAACGCCACTGCCTGCGCCACATCCTCCGGCTGGCCTGCGTGGCCTGCGGGGATGCCCTGCGTCATGCCGGTGCGCACAGCCTCCGGCAGCACGGCAGTCATGTCGGTGTCGATAAAGCCGGGTGCTACCGCGTTCACGGTCACGTTCCGCGCGGCCAGTTCTCGGGCAAGGCTCTTGGTCAGGCCGATGAGCCCCGCCTTGCTGGCGGCGTAGTTGGTCTGCCCGGCGTTGCCGCGCAGCGCCACCACGCTGGAAAGGTTCACGATGCGGCCATAGCGCTGGCGCACCATGCGGCGGGCGGCTTCCTTGCAGCAGAGAAAGGCGCTTTTCAGGTTGGTGTCCAGCACCGCGTCAAAATCCTGCTCGGTCAGGCGCAAGATCAGGTTGTCCCGGGTGATGCCCGCGTTGTTCACCAGCACATCCACCCGGCCAAAGGCCTCGGCGGCGGCATCGAACAGCGCTTTGCAGCCCTCGGCGGTGGATACATCCGCCTGCACGGTCACCGCCTGCACGCCCTCGGCGCGGCAGAGGGCTGCCGTCTGCTCCGCAGGCTCTGCGCCGTGGCAGTAGTTCACCACCACATTGCAGCCCTGCTTTGCCAGTGCCACGCACACTGCGCGGCCAATGCCCCGGCTGCCGCCGGTGACGATGGCGGCGCGGGTCAGCTTTTCTTCGCTCATTCTGCTTCCTTCCATGCGGTCAGCACCGCATCCAGCTGTTCCGGGGTCTCCACTGCGGTGCAGACCACCCCGGGCAGGGTCTTTTTCACAAAACCGCTCAGGGCGTTGCCGGGGCCGACTTCCAGAATGTGGTCCACGCCCAGCTCGCCCAGACGGCGCAGGGTATCTTCCATGTAGACGCTGCTCTGCACCTGCTTTACCAGCAGCTGCGGGATGCTGTCGGTCTCGGCCTTTTCATGCCCCAGACAGTTGAACAGCACCGGCGTCTCCATGGTGCCGAAGCTTTCGCCCGCAAAGCGCTGTGCCAGCGCATCTCCTGCGGGAGCCATCAGCTTTGTGTGGAAGGGGCCGCTGACCTTCAGCGGGATGCAGCGGCGGGCACCGGCTTCCTTTGCCAGCGCGGCGGCCTGCTCCACAGCGGCCTTTTCGCCGCCGATGACCAGCTGCCCCGGGCAGTTGTAGTTGCAGATCTGCACACAGCCCGCCGCAGCAGCCTGTTCGCAGCAGGCAGACAGCTTTTCTCTGTCCAGCCCCAGCACGGCGGTCATGCCGCAGTCAAGGCCCTTTGCAGCCTCGGCCATGGCCTTGCCCCGGAAGGCGGTCAGTTCGATGGCCTGCTTTGCAGTGAACACCCCAGCTGCCTGCAGCGCGGAGTATTCGCCCAGCGAAAGCCCTGCCAGATAGGCGGGCTTTACGCCCTTTTCGGCCAGCACGGCGGTCACGCCGCAGGCAAAGGCCACCATGCAGGGCTGAGTGTATTCGGTCTGATTCAAAACGCCGTCCGGGTCCTCAAAGCAGACGCGGTGCAGATCAAAATCCAGCGCTGCGCTGTCAAAGGCCGCCCGGAAGGCGGGAGATGCTTCGTAAAATTCCTTGCCCATGCCGGGGTGCTGCGCACCCTGACCGGCGTAAAGTACGGCAAGCTTCATAAATTCTGCCTCCATTCGGTCACAAGTTCGTCCATCAGCTCGCGCACGGTGCGCATCCGGTCCAGCCTGCCCACGTTTTCGCCGCAGAAGAAGAGTCCTTCCTCCACGTTGCCCTTCACCGCCTCGATGAGGGCGTGGGTGATGCAGTAGGGCACGGCGGCGGGGTCGCAGGTCTTGAGGCACCGGGCGCAGTGGCGGGGCGGGAAGCGTTTGCCCTCAGCCAGTGCCTGCACCAGCGGGGTGTTCAGCGCACGGCCGGGCATTCCCACCGGGCTGTGGATGATGCGCACATCCTCCGGCTTAGCCGCCAGCAGCACGTCCTTGTAGGTCTGGGAGGCGTCGCACTCGTAAGTGGGGATAAAGCGGGTAGCCAGCTGCACGCCCGCAGCGCCAAGCTTTGTAAAGTGTGCCATGTCGGCACCGGTGTACACGCCGCCCGCCACAAATACCGGGATGGCGTGGCCGTATTGTTCCTCGTAGGGCTTTACCTCAGCCAGCACCCCGGGCAAGATTTCGTCCAAGGTCTGGCAGCGGTCAGCCAGCAGGTCCTCCTCGGCAAAGCCGAGATGTCCGCCCGCCTTGCAGCCCTCGATGACCACAAAATCGGCGGTGCGGTCAAAGCCCTTTGCCCAGCGGCGCAGGATGAGCTTTGCCGCCCGGGCGCTGGATACGATGGGCGCAATGGCCACCTCTTTGGTGCCCACGATGCCCGGCAGCTCCAGCGGCAGACCCGCACCGGAGACCACGGCATCCACCCCCGCCGCCACGGCGGTGCGGATGGCCTCGGCATAGTCCCGGGTGGCTACCATCGCGTTGATGGCTACCACACCCATGCCTCCGGCAATGGCCTTGGCTTTTTGAATTTCTGCGGTCAGGGCGCGGTGGTTGGCTGCCGCCGGGTCACGGGCAAAATCCGGCTCGCGGTAGCCTGCATCGGCGGTGGAGATGCACCCCATGCCGCCGCAGGCCGCTACCGCACCGGCCAGCCCGCCCAGCGAGACGCCCACGCCCATGCCGCCCTGCAAAATGGGGACTTGCAGGGGCTTGCCGCCAAGGGTCAGCATTCGGTGTTCAGCGCGGCAATGCGCTGCCTCCCGCCCTGCCACAGGTCGGCAAGGATGTCCGCCACGGGGCGTATCTCGTGCAGCATTCCGGCCACCTGACCGGCCATCAGGCTGCCGCTTACCGTGTCGCCCTCAAAGACGGCGCGGCGCAGGCTGCCCAGCGTGTATTTCTCCAGTTCCATCTTATCGGCGCCCGCCTTTTCCTGACGGACATACTCCCGGCTCATGCGGTTTTTCAGCACACGCACCGGCGCACCCACGGTGCGTCCGGTAACGATGGTGTCACTGTCCCCGGCCTTGAGCAGCGCGGCCTTGTAGTTTTCGTGGATGGGGCACTCCTCGCTTGCCAGCAGACAGGTGCCCACCTGCACACCGCAGGCACCCAGCGCCAGCGCAGCCGCCAGCTGACGGCCATCTGCAATGCCGCCTGCGGCGATGACCGGCACGCTGACCGCGTCCACCACCTGCGGCACCAGTGCCATAGTGGTCATCTCGCCCACATGGCCGCCGCTCTCGGTGCCCTCAGCAATGACAGCGTCAATGCCCAGCGGCTCCAAGTGCCGTGCCAGCACGGCAGCAGCCACCACCGGGATCACCTTGATACCCGCAGCTTTCCACATGGGAACGTATTTCCCCGGGTTGCCTGCGCCGGTGGTGACCACGGCAACCCTTTCCTCCACCACGATCTGAGCAAACTCATCTGCCTGCGGGTGCATGAGCATGATGTTCACACCAAAGGGCTTATCGGTCAGCTCCCGGCAGCGGCGGATGTTCTGGCGCAGGGTATCGGCATTCATGCCGCCTGCACCGATGATGCCCAGTGCACCGGCGTTGGAGCAGGCAGCGGCAAACTCGCCGGTGGCAATGTTGGCCATGCCGCCCTGAATGATGGGGTATTTCGTCCCCAGGATCTCGTTTAAAAGTTTCATGGTCTTTATCCTTTATATTCCACG
>CAKTCY010000049.1 GCA_934540955.1 uncultured Faecalibacterium sp. | reverse complement strand
GGCATCTCGATGGTGTGACCGGCGGTGTTTGCCAGCAGGCCGCGCATACCGGCCAGCTGCTTGATCTGGTTCATAGAGCCACGAGCACCGGAGTCTGCCATCATATAGATCTCGTTGTCCTTGGGCAGGTTGTCTGCCAGAGCCTTGGAAACCCTATCGGTGGTCTTCTGCCAGATATCAATGGTCTTGTTGTAGCGCTCGTTATCCGAGATCAGACCACGGTTGAACAGCTTGCCGACCTTGGCGATTTCCTTATCGGCCTCGGCGATCAGCTCCTGCTTCTGGGGCGGGATCACAGCATCGCACACAGCCACGGAGATAGCGGACAAGGTGGAGTACTTGTAGCCCTGTGCCTTGATGGCATCCAGCATCTTGGCACACTTGCGGGTGCCGTTGCGGGTCATGCAGCGGGAGATGATCTCGGGCAGGGTCTTTTTGGTCACGCGGAAGCTGACCTCGTACTCCAGCCAGTGCTCGGGATCGGTACGATCCACATAGCCCAGATTCTGGGGGATGGGATTGTTGAAGATGATGCGGCCTGCGGTGGCATCCACCAGACCGGTGCGCTCCACGCCGTCAATGGTCATGGTGCGGCGCACCTTGATGGGTGCGTGCAGGGTGATGACGTGCTCGGCGTAAGCCATCAGAACCTCGTTCTCATCACGGAACACCTTGCCTGCGCCCTCGTCGTTCTCGCGGACGGTGGTCAGGTAGTAGCTGCCCAGGATCATATCCTGCGTGGGCACGGTAACAGGTGCGCCGTCAGAGGGCTTCAGCAGGTTGCCGGAAGCCAGCATCAGCATCTTGGCCTCACGGCAGGCATCCTCGCCCAGAGGCAGATGCACTGCCATCTGGTCGCCGTCGAAGTCGGCGTTGAATGCGGTACATGCCAGCGGGTGCAGCTTGATGGCACGGCCCTCCACCAGCACCGGGTTGAAGGCCTGAATGCCCAGACGGTGCAGGGTAGGTGCACGGTTCAGCAGAACGGGATGGCCCTTGATCACGGTCTCCAGGCTGTCCCAGACCTCAGGCTTTGCGCGCTCCACCATCTTGCGGGCGGACTTGATGTTGTTGGCAATGCCCTTCTCCACCAGATCCTTCATGACAAAGGGCTTGAACAGCTCCAGAGCCATCTCCTTGGGCAGACCGCACTGATCCATCTTCAGCTCAGGGCCGACGACGATAACGGAACGGCCGGAGTAGTCAACACGCTTGCCCAGCAGGTTCTGACGGAAGCGGCCCTGCTTACCCTTCAGCAGATCGGAAAGGCTCTTCAGTGCGCGGTTGTTGGGGCCGGTGACCGGACGGCCGCGGCGGCCGTTATCGATCAGGCTATCCACAGCCTCCTGCAGCATACGCTTCTCGTTGCGCACGATGATGTCGGGAGCGCCCAGCTCCAACAGACGGCGCAGACGGTTGTTGCGGTTGATGACGCGGCGATACAGGTCGTTCAGGTCGGAGGTGGCGAAGCGGCCGCCGTCCAGCTGGACCATGGGGCGCAGGTCAGGCGGCAGCACGGGCAGCACATCCATGACCATCCACTCGGGGCGGTTGCCGGAGATGCGGAAGGCCTCGACAACCTCCAGACGCTTGAGGATGCGCACGCGCTTCTGGCCGGAGGACTTCTCCACCTCGGCGGTCAGCTCCGCGCTCAGCTGATCCAGATCGATCTCCTTCAGCAGGGTCTGGACAGCCTCGGCGCCCATGGCAGCCTCGAACTCGTCGCCGTAGCGCTCGCACATTTCGCGGTATTCCTTCTCGGTCAGCAGCTGCTTTTTATCCAGCGGGGTCAGACCGGGATCGGTGACGATATAGCTTGCAAAGTACAGCACCTTTTCCAGCAGACGGGGGCTGATGTCCAGCATCAGGCCGATGCGGCTGGGGATGCCCTTGAAGTACCAGATGTGGCTCACAGGAGCGGCCAGCTCGATGTGACCCATACGCTCACGGCGGACCTTGGCCTTGGTGACCTCGACGCCGCAGCGATCACACACCTTGCCCTTGTAACGGATGCGCTTGTACTTACCGCAGTGGCACTCCCAGTCCTTGGTAGGTCCAAAAATGCGCTCGCAGTACAGGCCGTCACGCTCCGGCTTCAGGGTGCGGTAGTTGATGGTTTCGGGCTTTTTGACCTCGCCGTAGCTCCAAGCGCGGATCTGCTCCGGGGAGGCAAGGCCGATTTTAATGGAATCGAAAACGTTGTTTTCCATGAAACGAACCCTTTCTTAATCTCTAGTTGTTTCGATGATACAGGCGGCTTTTCTGTTATAGGATCACAGGCGCTTCTCCCCTGCCGCAGCACGCGGCCAAGGGGAGGAAGGCTGTGTTGTGTATCCAGATCAGAAATCTACTTCGTCAGAAGCAGCCGGAGCCTCGGCACCGGAGTTATCGTCCTCCAGCACAGAAGGATCATCGAAACCTGCATCGGCGTCCTTGATGTTGTAATCAGTCAGCTCGCTCTCCTGCACCACAGTCTCGGTGCCGGCAACATCACGCATATCAAAGCCGGTCTCTTCGTCATCGAAGCTCTGGCGCATATCGATCTCGTTGCCGTCCTTATCCTGCACGATCACGTCCATGCCCAGAGACTGCAGCTCCTTCAGCATAACGCGGAAGGACTCGGGGATGCCGGGCTGCGGGATGGGCTCGCCCTTGACGATGGCCTCGTAGGTCTTGACACGGCCCTCCACGTCGTCGGACTTGACAGTCAGGATCTCCTGCAGGGTGTAAGCGGCACCGTAAGCTTCCAGTGCCCAGACCTCCATCTCGCCGAAGCGCTGACCGCCGAACTGAGCCTTGCCGCCCAGAGGCTGCTGAGTGACCAGAGAGTAGGGGCCGGTGGAACGGGCGTGGATCTTATCATCGACCAGATGATGCAGCTTGAGGTAGTACATATAACCAACGGTAACGCGGTTATCGAACTTTTCACCGGTACGGCCATCGTAAACAGTGGTCTTGCCGTCACGATCCAGCTCGATCTTGGAGAAGTCGATGATGTGGCCCTTCTCGCCCATGATCTTGGGGAGCTTGGTGGGATATGCGGGAGCATTCTCGCCATGCCACATCTCGCGGGCGGTATCAAAGGTATCGCCGATATCGTTCTCACGGGCAGAGTCAAAGACGGGGGTCATGACCTTGATGCCGCAGGCCTTGGCAGCGTAGCCGAGGTTGACCTCCAGCACCTGACCGATGTTCATACGGGAAGGCACGCCCAGCGGGTTCAGCACGATGTCCAGCGGAGTGCCGTCGGGCAGGTAGGGCATATCCTCCTGCGGCAGAATGCGGGAAACGACACCCTTGTTGCCGTGACGGCCTGCCATCTTATCGCCGACGCTGATCTTACGCTTCTGAGCGATATAGCAGCGGACGACCTCGCGCACACCGGGCTGCAGCTCATCGCTGTTCTCCGGGGTAAAGACCTTGACATCCACAATGATGCCGTATGCGCCGTGGGGCACACGCAGAGAGGTGTCGCGCACCTCGCGGGCCTTCTCGCCAAAGATGGCGCGCAGCAGGCGCTCCTCAGCGGTCAGCTCGGTCTCGCCCTTCGGGGTGACCTTACCGACCAGAATGTCGCCGCTCTTGACCTCGGCACCGATGCGGATGATGCCGCGCTCGTCCAGATCCTTCAGCGCATCCTCAGAGACGTTGGGGATATCACGGGTGATCTCCTCGGGTCCCAGCTTGGTGTCGCGGCTCTCGGTCTCGTACTCTTCAATATGAATGGAGGTGTACACGTCCTCGCGCACGATCTTCTCGTTCAGCAGAACGGCGTCCTCGTAGTTGTAGCCCTCCCAGGTCATGAAGCCGATCAGGGCGTTCTTACCCAGAGAGATCTCGCCGTTGCGCATTGCGGGGCCATCGGCCAGCACCTGACCGGCGGTGACGGTCTCGCCGACCTCCACGATGGGGCGCTGGTTGATGCAGGTGCCTGCGTTGGAGCGGGCAAACTTGATCAGAGAGTAATCCTCCAGAGCGCCCTGCTCGTTGCGCACCACAACGTGGTCGGCATCGGCCTTTTCCACAACGCCGTTGCTCTTGGCCAGCACAGCGGTGCCGGAGTCGGTAGCAGCCTTGTACTCCATACCGGTAGCAACAATGGGCTGCTGGGTGACCATCAGAGGCACTGCCTGACGCTGCATGTTAGAACCCATCAGAGCACGGTTACAGTCATCGTTCTCCAGGAAGGGGATGCAGGCGGTAGCAACAGAGACCATCATTCGCGGAGAAACGTCCATGTAATCGACCTTCTCTGCGTCGATTTCCAGGATCTCATCGCGGCGGCGGGCAGACACGCGGGGACGGATGAAGTGCTTGCCTTCGTCCAGCGGCTCGTTGGCCTGTGCCACAACGTACTCGTCCTCCACATCGGCGGTCATATACTCCACCTCGTCGGTGACGACCTGCTCGATGAGGTTGTTGTTCTCGTCGTAGACCTTCTTGACCTTGCGGTAGGGAGCCTCCACGAAGCCGTACTCGTTGATCTTGGCGTAGGATGCCAGATAGGAGATCAGACCGATGTTGGGGCCTTCAGGGGTCTCGATGGGGCACATACGGCCGTAGTGGCTGTAGTGAACGTCGCGGACCTCGAAACCTGCGCGGTCACGGCTCAGACCGCCGGGGCCCAGAGCAGACAGACGGCGCTTGTGGGTCAGCTCAGCCAGAGGGTTGTTCTGGTCCATGAACTGAGACAGCGGAGAGGAACCGAAGAATTCCTTGATGGCTGCGACGACCGGACGGATGTTGATGAGAGCCTGCGGGGTGATGACGCTCTGATCCTGACTCTGCAGGGTCATGCGCTCACGGATGACGCGCTCCATACGGGAGAAGCCGATGCGGAACTGGTTCTGCAGCAGCTCGCCCACGCTGCGGATACGGCGGTTGCCCAGATGGTCGATATCATCGGTGGTGCCGATGCCGTAGCCCAGACCGTTCAGGTAGTTGATGGAGGACAGGATATCGTCGATGGTGACGGTGCGGCCGATGAGCAGGTCGTGATCCTTCTTCAGACTCTCCATGACCTCCTCGGCGCTGGAAGCGTTATCAAGGATCTTGCGCAGCTCCTTGAGGCAGCAGCGCTCGTTGATGCCGCACTCCTTGACCTCCACACCCTTGAATGCGGGGTAGTAGCTGTCGATGATGGCCTGTGCGTCCACGCAGCCGTTGGTGATGACCTTGACCTTGTGGGGCTGATCCTTCATGGGATCATCGATCTTCAGCACGACCAGCTCCACGCCGGCAGCATCGATCTGCTCGGCCAGCTTGCGGTCGATCTTCTTGTCAGCCTCGACAAGGATCTCGCCGGTAAAGGGATCCACCACGTTCTCTGCAGCCACATGGTTCATGATGCGGCGTGCCAGAGACAGCTTCTTATTCATCTTATAGCGGCCGAAACGGGACAGGTCGTACCGGCGCGGATCGAAGAACAGCATATCGATCTGGCTGGTAGCGGACTCCACCGTGGGAGGCTCGCCGGGGCGCAGCTTGCGGTAGACCTCCAGCAGGCCCTCCTCGCGGTTCTTGGTGGTATCCTTTTCCAGCGTGGCCAGAATGCGCTCGTCCTCGCCGAAGTAGTTCAGGATATCCTCGTTAGTGGACAGACCCAGCGCACGGCACAGCACCGTGACGGGCAGCTTGCGGTTCTTGTCGATACGAACGTAGAACACGTTGGCGGCGTCGGTCTCGTACTCCAGCCATGCACCGCGGTTGGGGTTCATGGTGGCGCTGTACAGGTCGTTGCCGACCTTATCCTTGGCATGGCCGTAGAACACACCGGGAGAGCGGACCAGCTGGCTGACGATCGCACGCTCGGCACCGTTGATGACAAAGGTGCCTGCGTCGGTCATCAGGGGGAAGTCGCCCATGAAGATCTCCTGATCCTTCACCTCGCCGGTCTCCTTGTTCAGCAGACGGGCGGTGACGCGCAGGGGGGCTGCAAAGGTAACGTCGCGCTCCTTGCACTCCTTGATGCTGTACTTCGGCTCCTTATCCAGCCGGAAGTCCACAAAGCTCAGTGCCAGATTGCCGGTGTAGTCCTCAATGGTGCCGATATCGTGGAAGACCTCCTTCAGGCCTTCATCCAGGAACCACTGATACGAGTTCTTCTGCACCTCGATCAGGTTCGGCATACTGATGACTTCGTCGATGTGGGAGAAGCTCATGCGCTCGGTTTTGCCGAGCTTTACGGGCTTGACTTTCATCATAAAATCAACCACTCCTTACTTTTATATTCTACGGGATGTCGTATACGCGGGTCAAATTTGAGCAGACACACATAATTCGACCCGCGTCCTGTGGAACGTTCCGGCATTTTGCACAAACTTTTGGAGGTGACCCCTCAAGCGGCAACCATCGCTGTTCCTTTTTTGGCGCACTAGTCCATTATGTGATACTAATGCAGTATACACCCGAAAACCCCTGTTGTCAAGCCATTTTTCAGTTTTTTGCCGAAATAAATTTAATTTTCGGTTCGTTTTCGAACGCCCGGAAGCGTGTAGCCGTTTACTCGCCAAGTACTTGATTTTTTTATTTTGCACGTTCCTGTTCATAACACCCTTGTGCAATTTGTCTATCTTTGCTCTTGCGCCCGGAAGTGTGACTTTTGTATTCCTCAATAGAAAAGGCCGCCGCACAATATGCTGTGCAGCAGCCTCGTCCCATAATAATATAGAATGCTCACTCGTCCAGATAATCCCGCAGCAGCTTTGCGCGGCTGGGGTGACGCAGCTTGCGCAGCGCCTTTGCTTCGATCTGCCGCACCCGCTCCCGGGTCACGTTGAACTCCTTGCCCAGCTCCTCCAGCGTGCGGGCACGGCCGTCCTCCAGACCAAAGCGCAGGGTGATGACCCGTTCCTCCCGGGGCGTCAGGCTTTTAAGGACGTGCAGCAGCTCCCGCCGCAGCAGCTGGCGCCCGGCTTCGTCCACCGGGACACCGGCATCCTCGTCCTGAATAAAGTCCTCCAGATGGGCGTCCTCTTCCTCCCCTACCGGCGTTTCCAGACTGATGGGCTCCTGCGACAGCTGCAGCAGCTCCCGCACCTTGTCCGGCTCCAGTTCCAGTGCGGCGGCGATCTCCTCCACGGTGGGCTCCCGCCCATTTTTGTGCAGCAGGTCGCCCGTCGCTTTCTTGACCCGGTTGATGCTCTCCACCAGATGCACCGGGATGCGGATGGTGCGCCCCTGATCCGCAATGGCGCGAGTGATGGACTGACGGATCCACCACGTTGCGTAGGTGGAGAACTTGAAGCCCCGCTCCGGCTCAAATTTTTCCGCTGCCTTCATCAGGCCGAGGTTGCCCTCCTGAATGAGATCCAGAAAAGGCAGTCCCCGCCCTGCGTAGCGCTTGGCCACCGACACCACCAGCCGCAGGTTCGCTTCGCTCAGGGCGCGGCGTGCATCTGCGTCCCCTGCCCGGGCAGCCTTTGCCAGCGCCAGCTCCTGCCCGGCGGTCAGCAGCGGCACCCGGCCGATCTCCTTTAAATAGGTCTTGACCGGGTCATCCAGCGCCACACCCTCTGAGGAAAGCTCATTCTCCAGCCTGCCGATCTGAGCATCGTCCAGCACGGGCAGCTCGGCAGGCTCTTCCTCTGCCAGATGGACGCCCCGCTGCTCCAGCGCGGCGTAAAGCTCGTCCAGCTGCGCAACATCGAAATCCGTTTCCTCCATGGCGCGGCTGATCTGCTCCGGGGTCAGGGTGTGACGATGTGCCTTTGCGGCAAGGCTGCGGGCAAGTTCTTCCGTTTGCGACAATTTCTGCATGATTCCTGCTCCTTTTCTCTCCAGCTCCAGCCGGAGGGAAAACAGGGATCAGTCTTGTTCGGGCAGCGTCCCCTGCTTTTTTTCGCGCATCGACTGAAGATACTGTGTGATCTCATCGCCGGACATTGCAGCAGCTTTGCTTGCAACCGGCATTCCCCGGGCGATCCTGTCCAGATACAGACGGATATCGTCCGGGGTGCAGTTCACATCGCTGTATTGTGCCGCAAGCCGGCTCAGTTCATTCAATGCTTCTTCGCTTGCAAATGCCCGCAGTGCTGTCAGGCTGAGCTCCACGCCCTCCCGGCTGCAATTGAGCATTGCTTCATATAGCTCCTTCTGCTGCGGCTGGATGAATTGCTCCGCCGTCAGCTGCTGTTTCGCCAGCTCCAGATAGCGCGGCTCCCGCAGGATGGCTGCCAGCAGCCGCTGCTGGGCGCTGGCGATGCCCAGCGCCTGACTGCCGCCTGCGCTGTAGGGCACCTTGATCTGATCCATCTCACCGGAGCGCAGCAGCTCGCGGTTTTTCTCCCGGCGGTACTTGCCGCCCGCCCGCTTTGCTGCGGTGCCCAGCTGCGCCAGAATGGCAGTTTTGGAGATGTTGGTCTCCTCGGCCAGCCGCCCGGCGTACACCTCCTGCTCGGTGGGGTTAGAGCGCTCGGCCAGCATTTCCACGGCTTCCTTTACATATTGCAGCCGCTGCGCATCCTGTGAAAGATCGTACTGATCCCGCAGGCGCTTGAGCCGGAAGTCCAGCGCGTTGCCCACCCCGTCCAGAAGCACCTGAAAGCGCTCCGGGCCGTATTTTTTGATGTACTCGTCCGGATCCTTTGCGCCGGGGATCTGCAAAACGCCCACCTTTACCGGGCTGTTGCGGAACAGCTCCAGCGAACGCAGGGTGGCCTTCTGTCCGGCCTCGTCCGAGTCGTAGCTCAGAATGACCTCATCGGCGTACTCGCTGATGATGCGCACCTGCCCGGGGGTCAGCGCAGTGCCGCAGGCGCAGACGGCAGTGTCGATACCCGCCTGCTGCATACTGATGACATCCATGTAGCCCTCGCACAGCACGAACCGCCGGGAGGCGCTGCGCTTGGCGATCTGCATGGCAAACACCGTCTCGGATTTGTGGTAGACCAGCGTTTCCGGGCTGTTGACATACTTGGGCTTGGAGTCGTCCATCACGCGCCCGCCAAAGGCAATGATGTTGCCGCGCAGGTCAAAGATGGGGGTCATGACACGCTTCCAGAACAGGCAGTAGATGCGCCCGGAGGGACTGCGCTTGAACAGGCCGCTGGCGTCCAGCTCCTGCTGGTTGTAGCCCTTATCCCGCAGGTACTGGTACAGCGCCTGCCCGTCGTTGGGGGCATAGCCCAGCCCGAACCGGACGATGGTCTTATCGTCCAGCCCGCGCCGCCGCCAGTAGGCGCGCGCCTGCCGCGCCTCCTCCACGGTAGAGTTCAGACAGGCATGGAAGAAGCGGGCGGCCTCCTTGTTCATGGAAAGCACCCGGCTGCGCAGACGTCCGGTCTTGTCATCCTCCTGCGGCTCCGGCATACCGGCGCGGGAGGCCAGCATCTTGATGGCCTCGCCGCTGCTGATATTGTTGATCTTTTTGACAAAGCTGATGGCGTCTCCGGCCGCCTGACAGCCAAAGCAGTAAAAGCTTTGGGTGTCCGGGTACACATAGAAGGACGGCGTTTTTTCGCTGTGAAAGGGGCACAGACCGCCGTACAGCCGCCCCTTGCGTTTGAGCTGCACATAGCTGCCCACCAGCTCCACGATGTCGGTGCGGCGGGTAAGCTCCTCGATGTATTCGTGTGGGATCATGTTGTTTTAAACGACCTCTCCAGTTTTAAAGGACGTGCCATTTCTGGGGCACAAACAGTTCTTCAAAGGTGCGGATGGCAAACTCATCGCTCATGCCGCTGATGTAGTCGGTGACGGCGCGCTCCCGTCCCTCCTGATAAGCCAGCTGCACATAAAAGTTGGACATCTGATCCACATGGGTCAGGTAGTATTCGTACAGTTCCGCGATAAGCTTGTCCACCTTCTGCTCTTCACGCTTGGCGTTTTTATCCACATACACAGTGCTGTACATAAAGTCCCGCAGGGCGAGGAAGGCCTCGTATTCCTCCGTGCCCATGCGGACATCCCCCTCGCTGTGGGTGAGGATGCTGTTGATCATGGTGGTGATGCGGGCAGATTTGGTCTGTCCCAGCACTGCCGTGCAGTCCCTGGGCAGGGTGGCGGCGTCCAGCACACCGGCGCGCACGGCGTCCTCGATATCGTGGTTGACAAAGGCGATCTGATCTGCAAGCCGCACGATGCGCCCCTCCGGGGTGGCTGCCCATGTACCCTTGGTGTGGGTCACGATGCCGTTGCGCACCTCCCATGTCAGGTTAAGGCCCTCGCCGTCCTTTTCCAGCCGGTCCACCACACGCAGGCTTTGCATATAGTGGTGGAAGCCGTCCGGGCAGAGGGCGTTCAGTGCCTTTTCGCCTGCGTGGCCAAAGGGGGTATGCCCCAGATCATGCGCAAGGCTGATGGCCTCGGTCAGATCCTCGTTCAGGCGCAGGCCCCGGGCGATGGTGCGGGCGATCTGCGAGACCTCCAGCGTATGGGTCAGCCGGGTACGGTACAAATCGCCCTCCGGTGAAAGGAACACCTGTGTTTTCTGCTTGAGACGCCGGAAGGCCTTGCAGTGCAGCACCCGGTCGCGATCACGCTGGAACACCGGGCGCAGCGGATCCTGCGGCTCCGGCACAGCGCGGCCGCGGCTTGCATCGCTAAAGGTCGCCCACGGTGCAAAGGTAAGATGCTCGATCTCCTCGGTTCTCCGGCGTACGTCCATACAGATCCTCCTTTTGTTTTTCGGGCTTCTCCCCTCCCCTCTGCGCGCAGCCGATCCCAATTGCTGCGCTGCGGCAATTGTAGCACATCGGCCATGTCGAAGGGGGAAGTTCGGTGTCGGTTTGCAAAAAAGACTTTGTTTTTTAAAATGGTGCGTAGAACGGGTCGGACACCGTTACCTGAGCGCTGCCACGGGTCAATTCCCGCAGCTGCTCCAGCAGCAGGGCTTCGGTGTGCTCCGGCATCTGCCAGCGCAGGGTGACGCGGTCCGTAAACTCCGGCGGTGCCTGCTTTGCCCCGGCGGCGTCAATGAGCAGGGACGCACGCTCGTAAAGGGCGTAGTCCACGGTCACTTGTAATTCCACCACGCTGCGCACCGTGACCACCTCGGCGTTTTCCAGCGCGCGGGCGGTGGCGGTGGTGTAGGCGCGCACCAAGCCGCCGGTACCCAGCAGCACCCCGCCAAAGTAGCGGGTGACCACCACGATCAGGTCGGTCAGGCCGCTGTGCTGCAGCACCTCCAGCGCGGGCGTACCAGCGGTCTTTGCAGGCTCGCCGTCATCGGAATAGCGTTCGCGGTTGCCCGCCCGCAGGCGGTAAGCGTAGACGTTGTGCCGTGCGGTGCGGTTAGCCGCCCGCACCTGCTCCAGAAAAGCCACCGCAGCTTCCTCACTGTCGGCAAAGGAAAGCTGTGCGATAAAGCGGCTTTTTTTCTCTTCATATTCGCCGGTGGCCGTGCCCCGGACGGTGCGGTAATCCTCCACGTTAGATCCTCCTGATAATAACTCAAAATAAGTATAACACAAACGGGCGCAAATAAAAAGACTGACGAAGCCTTGCGGCCCCGCCAGTCTTTTTATAAGAAGAAAGCAGTTGATCACTTGGTAAAGATCTGGATCCACTGATGGCCCCAGGTGCTGGTGCTGTTGTAGTAGTAACCAACACTCATCTTGCGAGCCTCAGGGTTCAGGATGTTGGCACGATGGCCTTCGGAGTTCATCCATGCGTTGACGACCTCTTCCGGAGAGACGCTGCCCCATGCGGCATTCTCGCCGGTGGGGGTATCGGTGACGCCGTAGTCCTTCAGAACGGTGAAGCACTTGGAGCCATCGGGACGGGTGTGAGAGTTCACAACGGCGATCTCCTCGGCACGGGTCTGTGCGGCGGCGGTCAGAGCGTCATCGCCCATTTCCAGAGCAGTCAGACCGTACTTTGCACGCTGAGCATTGACCAGATCCAGAACCTCCTGACGGTAGTCCTCAGTGTGAGAATTTTCGGGGTAAGAGAAAATCAGCACCCAGTAGTTGTTGTAGACGCCGCCCTCGTAGTAGCCAACGCTCACGGTGGTAGCATCGGCGTTCAGGATACGCTCGCGGGTAAAATCGGTAGCCATCCACTGATCCATTGCGGCATCGGGGGTGGAGCAGCCGGCCATGTAGTTCTCGCCGATGGAGACATCGCTGATGCCGTTCTCTGCCAGAACGGTGAAATCGCGCTGACCGTTGGGACGGACGTAGGAGTAAGAAACTGCCAGCTCCTCGGCACGCTCCATTGCAGCGGCGTTGTGGCTGCTGTCGCCCAGAGCAACGGGAGCCAGACCGGCCTGTGCACGCTCGTTATTGACCAGAGTCAGGAAGCTGCGCTGGTAAGCGTCCTCCTCAAAGTAGGAGTTCTCTTCCTCCACAGAAGCGGTAGCAGGAACGGCAGCCTGTGCGGCGTTTGCGGTGACGGGCTTGAAGCCTGCAAAGCCAAAAACCACAGCCAGCGTCATCGCAGCTGCTGCGATATTCTTTACGGTACTCATTGCACGCTTCATAAGATTGCCTCCGGTCTGTTGCCTTATGCAGTGTGATCTTGGATGTTGCAACTCGTTTGCAACTCTGTCGTATCACATCTGCAACTCTTGTGTCACAAGAGTATCACAAAACCATACAGACGTCAAGAGGTTTAGAGGTTATTTTGCAGAAAAAATACGGATATTTTTAAAATTTCCCGCCTTTTTATCGCAACTCAAGCGTAACAAAGAGTCCGAAAACGTTACAGTTGTGTTGCGTTTCTCGCCAAAATCAGCCAAGTGCAACAGCTTCCGCACACTTTTGGGGACACTTAAGTGCGCTTTGCTTTGTATATTTTTGTATTTATATGCGCTCTTTTGCATATTGAGGCTTCTGTGTACACTTTTGTGGCGCTTCGCTGTGTTCCCTTCTACGTTCCTTTTCCGTGGAGCAATTTGAAGCTGCTGTGCAGTGCCCGGCACAGCAACTCCTTTATAAAGAAGCACAAAAAAAGAGGCCGCTGCACAAAAATGTGCAACGGCCTCTCACAATTCAGGCTATGCTATTAAAGTATGCTCAGGGTCAGGCGATCACAGAGCAGCCTTTGCTGCCTCGATCTGCTTGATGAGCTCGGGCACGACCTTGAACAGGTCGCCCACGATGCCGTAGTCAGCAACACCGAAGATGGGAGCACCCTCGTTCTTGTTGACAGCGATGATGCACTCAGAATCCTGCATACCGGCGGTGTGCTGGATGGCACCGGAAATACCCAGAGCCACATAGATCTTGGGGTGCACGGTCTTGCCGGTCTGACCGACCTGATGGTCAGCGGTCATCCAGCCTGCATCGGTGACGGCACGGGAAGCGCCCACGACACCGCCGCCCAGAGCGGCTGCCAGCTGCTCGGCCAGCTCGATGCCCTTGTTGACATCCTTGCTGATACCACGGCCAACGGAGACGATGACGTCTGCGCCGATCAGGTCGACCAACTTCTCAGCGGCCTTCTCCACACTCAGGACCTCGGTCTTGATGTCCTCAGCGGTCAGGCTGAAGGCGGGCTTGACGATCTGGCAGGCATCAGCCTTGGCCTGATCGAAGGGAGCCTTCTTCATAACGCCGGGACGCACGGTGGACATCTGCGGACGGAAGCGGGGGCAGATGATGGTAGCCATCAGATGGCCGCCGAATGCGGGACGGGTCATCTTCAGGTTGCGGTCTTCCATATCGAACTTCTGCTTGGACAGGTCGATGGTGGAGCTCTCCTTCAGGAAGTCGATGTACTTTGCAGTGTCGATATCCAGATGGGTAGCATCGGCGGTCAGGCCGGTGTGCAGACGGGCTGCGCAGCGGGGGCCGAGGTCGCGGCCAATGTTGGTAGCGCCGATCAGCAGCACCTCAGGCTTGTACTCGTTGACCATATCGCACACGACCTTTGCGTATGCGTCGGTGGTGTAATCCTTCAGCAGGGGGCTGTCGCACACCAGAACCTTGTCGGCACCGTAGCCGCCCAGTTCCTTGGCAATGCCCTCCACGTTGTCGCCCAGCAGCAGGCCGGTGACCTCGCAGCCCAGCTCGTCGGCCAGCTTACGGGCCTCGCTTACCAGCTCGAAGTCAGTGGACATCAGTGCGCCCTGGCGCTGCTCGCAAAAGACCCATACGCCCTTGTATTCGTTAAAATCAGCCATTGTAATCCTATGCTCCTTTCATCAGATCAGGTGCTTCTTGGCCAGGATACCAGCCAGCTGTGCGGCAGTATCGTCGCCCTTGAGCATGGTGCCTGCGCCCTTCTGCGGAGGAGTGAAGGACTTAAAGACGTTCGTCGGAGAACCCTTCAGACCAATGGTATCGACCTCGATCAGCGGATCGTCCTTCAGTGCGTTGTAATCGAACACTTCCATCGGCTTGTCGTAGCAGGTGAAGATGCCGTTCACGCTCATGTAACGGGGCTGGTTCAGCTCCTTGATGCAGGTCAGCAGGCAGGGAGTCTGCACCTTGACCATCATGTAGCCGTCCTCCAGCATACGCTTCACGGTCAGGGTGTTGCCATCCTTCTGGATGTCAGCCACATAGGTGACCTGAGGCAGGTTCAGCTTCTCAGCGATCTGAGGACCGACCTGAGCGGTATCACCATCGATTGCCTGACGGCCGCAGAACACAACATCCTCGGGGCCGACGCCGATCTTGTTGACGGCAGCAGCCAGGATCTGGCTGGTTGCAAAGGTATCGGAACCGCCGAACTCACGGCCGGAGACCAGAACGGCCTTATCAGCGCCGCGGGCCAGCAGCTCACGCAGCATGCCCTCTGCCGGCGGGGGACCCATGGTGACAACAACGACTTCGCAGCCGGTGGCGTCCTTCAGCTTCAGGGCGGCCTCCAGAGCGTTCAGGTCATCGGGGTTGGTGATGGTAGCCATGGATGCACGATCCAGAGTGCCATCGGGCTTGACGGACACCTTGCCGGAGGTATCAGGAACCTGCTTTACACAAACAATTGCTTTCATTGTAACTCTTGCCTCCCTTACTTCAGCAGCGCGCCGGAAATGACCATCATCTGCACTTCGCTGGTGCCCTCGTAGATCTCGGTGATCTTGGCATCACGCATCATGCGCTCGATGGGGTAGTCGCGGGTGTAGCCGTAACCACCGAACAGCTGCAGGCAGCGGCGGGTCACATCGCTTGCGGTGCGGGCTGCGATCAGCTTAGCCTGTGCAGCCTCCACGCTGTAACGAACCTTTGCGCCGTCCATAGCCTGCTGCTTCTTCAGAGCGGCAGCATAAACCAGATACTTAGCAGCCTCAACACGAGCCTTCATCTCTGCCAGCTCGAACTGGGTGTTCTGGAAAGCAGCGATTGCACGGCCGAACTGCTTGCGCTCCTTGACGTAAGCAATGGTCTCCTCCAGAGCGCCCTCGGCGATGCCCAGAGCCTGAGAAGCGATGCCGATACGGCCGCCGTCCAGCGTAGCCATAGCCAGCTGGAAGCCCTTGCCGCGCACGCCCAGCATACGATCCTTCGGGATGCGGCAATCCTCAAAGATCAGCTCGCAGGTAGAAGAACCGCGGATACCCATCTTGTCCTCTGCCTTACCAACAGAGAAGCCCGGGTCGGTGCGCTCCACGATGAAGGCGGAGCACAGCTTGGTGGGACGGCCGCGCTTGTCCAGCACGGTATCGGTGACGGCGATGACGATGAACACATCGGCAAAGCCTGCGTTGGTGATGAAGATCTTGGAGCCGTTCAGCACCCAGCAGTCATCCTCTTCCTTGGCAATGGTCTGCTGACCCTGCGCATCGGTACCTGCGCCCGGCTCGGTCAGGCCGAAAGCACCCAGCCACTCGCCGCTGCACAGCTTCGGCAGGTACTTAGCCTTCTGCTCGGGGGTGCCGTTCTCGTAAATGGGGGCAGCGCACAGGCTGGTGTGAGCAGAGACGATGACACCGGTAGTGCCGCAGACCTTGCTCAGCTCCTCCACGGCCATGACGTAGGACAGCACATCGCCGCCTGCACCGCCGACCTCAGTCGGGAAATAGATGCCCATCATGCCCAGCTTGCCCATCTTTTCGACGGTCTCCTTGGGGAAGTATTCCTCTGCGTCAACCTTCTTTGCCAGAGGCTTGACTTCGTTCTCAGCAAACTCGCGGTACATTTTCTGCACCATCTGCTGCTGCTTGGACAGAGTAAAATCCATCGCTATATCCTCCTAACAGGTCTTTTTTCATTTACCGGAACAGTCCGGTGCAAACAAATTCCTCCCGGCCGCTTTCCCCGCAGCCGGGAGAAATGTTTATCAGAGCTTACAGCTGGTCAACAGGGGTCTTGGTGCGGTCTGCGTTGTAAACGTAGAAGCCCTTACCGGTCTTGCAGCCCAGATTGCCGCCGCGCACCATCTTACGGATCAGCGGGCAGGCACGGTACTTGCTGTCGCCGGTCTCGTTGTACAGCACGTCCATGATGGCCAGGCAGATGTCCAGACCGATGAAGTCGCCCAGTTCCAGGGGTCCCATGGGGTGGTTAGCGCCCAGCTTCATAGCGGTGTCGATGCCAGCGATATCGGAAACGCCTTCCATCTTGATGAAGGCAGCCTCGTTGATCATGGGGATCAGGATGCGGTTGACCACAAAGCCGGC
>CAKTCY010000048.1 GCA_934540955.1 uncultured Faecalibacterium sp. | reverse complement strand
ATTGCAAACCGTTGTAAAATATGGTATATATTATACGAAACTACATTTTGAAAGAACCGTTCGCCGTTTAATGATGTATAAAAGAGAGGTGCCTGCCATGACCGCCGTGATTTACGCCCGCTATTCCAGCGACAATCAGCGCGAAGAATCCATTGAAGGTCAGATTCGTGAATGTACGGCCTATGCGGAGAAGAATGGCATCACCGTGGTCAAGCACTATATCGACCGTGCCATCTCTGCCAAAACGGATAACCGCCCGGAGTTTCAGCAGATGATAAAGGATAGCGACAAGAAGCTGTTTGACATCGTACTGGTCTGGAAACTGGACCGCTTTGCCCGGAATCGCTACGACAGTGCCCGGTACAAGACCCAGCTGAAGAAGAACGGTGTCAAGCTTATGTCGGCAACGGAAATCATCTCCGAGGGGCCGGAGGGCATCATTCTAGAGTCTGTGCTGGAAGGTTATGCCGAGTATTATTCGGCAGACCTTGCCGAAAAGGTCATTCGCGGCATGACGGAAAACGCCCTGAAAGGCAAATTTTCTGGCGGTGCTATCCCTTTCGGCTACACCATCAACGCAGACCGCCGCTTTGAAATCGACCCACTCACAGCTCCCTTTGTAGCTGAAGCTTTCCAGCGGTACAATGACGGACAGACGATGCGGGAAATTCGGGATTGGCTCAATGAAAAGGGCATCAAGAATAAGCGCGGTGGGCCAATGACTTTCAATGTCATTCAGCACATGCTGAGCAACCGCCGATATATCGGCGAGTTGAAGTACCGGGACGTCCTGATTCCCGATGCGATTCCGCCTATCGTGTCGGTGGAGCTTTTCAACGATGTACAGGAGAAGATGTTGAAAAACAAGAAAGCCCCTGCCCGTAGAAAGGCAGAGGACGACTATCTGCTCACCACCAAGCTGTTCTGCGGCTACTGTGGGGCGTTGATGTTTGGGGAGAGCGGCACGAGTCGGACAGGAGAAGTCCACCGCTACTATAAATGTGCTACTGCCAAAAAGCACAAGGGCTGCAAGAAAAAGACCGTCCGTAAACAGTGGCTGGAAGATCTGGTGGTCAACCAGACCATGCAGCTTGTGAAAGACGATGCCGCTATGGAATCCATCATCGCCAAGGTGATGGAACTGCAAAATAAGGAGAACACCAACATTCCCCTTTATGAGAAGCAGCTTCGGGATGCGGAATCTGGTATCCAGAATATGCTGAACGCGATTCAAGCTGGAATCCTGACCAGTTCCACCAAGGAGCGGCTGGAGCAGCTGGAAGAAACCAAGCGTGAGCTTGAAGCCCGCATTGCGGAAGAAAAGCTGGCGAAGCCCAAGGTCACGGAGGAGTTCATCCGCTTTTGGTTGCTGCGGTTCCGCAAGCTGGACATGAGCCTGAAAGACCAGCGGCAGGCACTGGTGGATACATTCATCAATTCAATTTATCTGTATGATGATAAGGTTTTGATCACCTTTAATTATAAAGAGGGCACACAAACCATTCCTTTTGAAAAAGTAGAGGAATCCAAAGCAAAGGGAAATGGTTCGGATTTTGATTGCGTAACTGCACCAAGAAAAACCAGAGCACATTTGTGTTCTGGTTTTTCTTTTTCGGTGCGAAAGAGGACTTGAACAGGGCGGCGGCGCGCAGCGCCGTAAGCAATCAGCCCGGTGCAACGACGACGACCGCTGCCTGTGGCAGAAACAGGGAGGAGTTGTTGGGGCAGCGTTCTGATTTTTCAAAGCCCTGCCAAGGGGCTGCGGAAAAATCAACAAACGCAACCCGTTGCTGTTGCTTAGCCTGCGGTTCCCAACCCGTAGGAATGTCTACCGGGAGGACTACCGCTAAAATAGAAAATCTGAACCTTTTCTCGATAGGAGAAGGGTTCGGGTCTTTTGTTTTTTGTGATCCACCCAAATAAAAAAACTGCCGCACGGCAATGAAGCGTGCAGCAGCCTATGAGAAAATGAAGGAGAAACGCAGGTTTAAAACGATTATTTGCCCAGCTGCCAGATGTCGCGGTCGTACTCGGCAATGGTGCGGTCAGAGGAGAACATCCCCGCCTTGGCAATGTTCACAAGGCACTTGCGCCGCCAACCCATGGGGTCGCAGGCGTAATCGCTGAGAGCCTGTCCCTTGCGCACAACGTAGGCGTTGAAGTCCGGCAGGGTCTGGAACCAGTCCTTATGGATCAGCTCATCGTGCAGGCGGGTCAGGCTTTCGGCATGACCCGCGGACAGCATCTCCGGCCCGGTGAGGAAGCTGATGGCACGGCGGAGGTTGGCATCGCCCTCCACCCACTGGGCGGGGTCGTAGTCGCCCACGGCGTAGCGGTGGATGACCTGATCGGAGGTCTGGCCGAAGATATAGATGTTCTCCTCGCCCACCTGCTGGCTGATCTCCACGTTGGCACCGTCCATGGTGCCCAGCGTCAGGGCGCCGTTCAGCATGAACTTCATGTTGCCGGTGCCGGAGGCCTCCTTGGAGGCAAGGCTGATCTGCTCGGACAGGTCGCAGGCCGGGATCAGCTTTTCGGCGGCGGTGACGTTGTAATTCTCCACAAACACCACCTGCAGCCACTTGGACACCTCCGGGTCTGCGGCGATGACCTTGGAGAGGGTCAGCAGGGCATGGATGATGTCCTTTGCAATGGTGTAGGCCGGCGCGGCTTTTGCGCCGAAAATGCTCACCAGCGGAGCGGCGGGCAGGTGCCCGGCCTTGATCTCGTAATACTGATGGATGAGGTACAGCAGGTTGAGCTGCTGGCGCTTATACTCGTGCAGGCGCTTGGACTGGATATCGAACACTGCATCGGTGTTCACAGTCACCTTCTGGGTGTGCAGCAGCCAGTCTGCCAGTGCTTCCTTGTTGGCCTTTTTCACGGCGGTCAGCTCGTTCAGCACCGTTTCGTCCTCGGCAAAGGCCAGCAGCTTTTCCAGCTCGGCGGCGTCCTTGCGGAAGCCGGAGCCGATGTGTTTTTCCAGCGTGGCGGTCAGGCGCGGGTCGCATTCCAGCAGCCAGCGGCGGAAGGTGATGCCGTTGGTCTTGTTGTTGAACTTTTCCGGGTACAGCTCGTAGAAGCCGTGCAGCTCGGAATTTTTCAGGATCTCGGTATGCAGCGCTGCCACGCCGTTGGTGGAGTGGGTAAAGTGGATGTCCATGTGTGCCATGTGCACCCGGTCGTCCTTGTCGATGATGGCAAGGCTCTCGTCCTCGGTGCGGGTGCGTGCCAGCGCATCCAGCTTTTCGATGATGGGCATCAGCTGCGGCACCACGGCATCCAGATAGGCGCGGGGCCACTTTTCCAGTGCTTCGGCCAGAATGGTGTGGTTGGTGTAGGCGCAGGTCTTGGTAACGATCTCCACGGCCTCCTCGAACTCGATGCCGCGCTCTTCCAGCAGCCGGATGAGCTCCGGGATGACCATGCTGGGGTGGGTGTCGTTGATCTGGATGGCGGCGTAGTCTGCCAGATCATGGAAGTTGCAGCCCCGGGCGGCGCACTCGGCCAGAATGAGCTGCGCACCGGCAGAGACCATCAAATACTGCTGGTACACCCGCAGACGGCGGCCCGCCTCGTCGGAGTCGTCCGGGTAGAGGAAGAGGGTCAGGTTTTTGTCGATGGCGGTCTTGTCGAAGGCAATGCCATCATGGACGATGCTCTCGTCGATGGTATCCAGGTCGAACAGGTTCAGGGTGTTGGTGCGTCCCTCGTAGCCGGTGACCGCCAGCTTGTACAGCCGGGCGGTGTACTCCTTGCCCGCCAGTTCCACCGGGTAGGTGGTGTCGGTCTTTTCCGCCCAGCTGTGGGCAGTGAGCCACGGGTCGGGCTTTTCGTTCTGCACGCCGTCCTCAAAGGACTGATGGAACAGACCAAAGTGGTACCGCAAACCTACGCCATCGCCGGGCAGGTTGAGCGTTGCCAGAGAGTCGAGGAAGCAGGCAGCCAGACGCCCCAAGCCGCCGTTGCCCAGAGAAGGCTCCGGCTCTACCTCTTCAATGTCGGAAAGGCGCTTTCCGGCAGCAGCCAGCGCAGACCGGGCTTCGTCGTACAGCCCCAGATTGATGAGGTTGTTGGACAGCAGCTTGCCAATGAGGAATTCAGCGCTGATATAGTACAGCTTGCGCCCGGTGACCGGCTGCACGCGGTCGGCGCTCTTCTGCCGTACCAGCTCCAGCAATGCCAGATACAGCTCCTGATCGGTGCAGTCCGCCAGCAGCTTGCCGGTGATACTCTGTAACGTTTCGGTAAAGCTCATAAAAGCATCCTCCTTTGCTACGGAAAACAGGTTTGACATCTGTACCTCAAGATATACCACATAGAACGATCAAAATCTTGCCTAAAAGGCGCAAACTATGGTACAATCCTATCATCGGGAGGTGAGATGATGCAAAATCAGGCTTCTTTGCAGGAGACAAAGCAGCACGGTGCCGTGCGCTTTCCGTTCAACCTGTACCCCTGCACCATTCCGGGGGACTTTCAGCAGGTGGCGCTCCACTGGCACGAGAGCATGGAACTGGTCTTTGTCAAGCAGGGTATGGGGCTGGTACAGGTGGGCACTGTGACCTATCCGGCTTATCGGGGAGATATCTTCCTCTTTGCCCCGGGCACGCTCCACGCGCTGCGGCAGGCAGAGGGGCAGCGCATGGAATACGAAAATATCATCTTTGAACCGGAGCTTCTGGGCGGTGCGGAGGACCTTTGCGCCGAAAAATATCTGCTGCCGCTCCAAAGCGGGCGTTTGCTGCTGCCCGCGCGGCTGACCGCGAACGACCTGTGCTATCTGCAGGCCGCCGCCTGTCTGCGGGAGCTGGAGGATGCCAACCGCGCAAAGCGCCCCGGCTACGAGCTGCTGGTCAAGGGGGCGCTGCTGCGGTTTCTTGCCCTGCTCATTGCACAGGGCCGCCAGCAGCTTCCCGCCGAAACCGCCGACACCCAGCGGCTGAAAGCGGTGCTGCAATGGCTCTCGGCGCATTATGCCGAGCCGCTCCGGGTGGCCGATGCCGCCGGGGTCTGCTCCTTCAGTGCCAGTCATTTCATGCGCTGGTTCCGGCAGATGACCGGGCAAAGCTTTGTGGCCTTTCTGAACGAATACCGCCTGAACACCGCCGCCGAGGCGCTGCAGATCACCGATGAGACCGTGCTGACCATCGCCTCCCGGTGCGGGTTTGAGAACCTCTCCTATTTTAATAGGGCGTTCAAGGCGCATTTTGGCGTGACCCCGCGGGACTACCGGAAAAATAAGCAGAGCTAGGCTGCTGCGCTTCTTGGAGAAAAGCAAGAGAACGGCCTTGGGATTTTTTGCAGGGTGCAGGCAGGCTGCGTTGGAGCGCCCGGAGCAAAAGAAAAAGCGATGACCCGTGCAGGTGGGTCATCGCTTTTCTCGTCCCATGCGGGACAGGCAGGGTAAATGATAAGAAGGTAAATGAAGAAAATAGCAAGGTAAAAACAAAGGCGTGTACGGAGCCGAAGAAGGCGCTCCAAGATGAGGATGTATCCAAGACTCGCTTTTGTTGGATACAACATACCACTTTGGAACAGAAATTGCAAGAGGTTTTTTAAAAATTTTGCCCAAAATAACGCGGAAAATCGCATTTTTGTAGAAACGCACAAATTTTGCTGAAAGTTCCCAGCAAACTGACGAACAAGCATAAAAACAGAAAGCCTGCAAGAAAACCGTGCAGGGATACCTTTATAAAACCGGCAGGCAATGGGAGTGAGGCACGGGAAGCTGATTTTCGTGGGATATAGCCTGCACCGCTTTACAAGCAGCCGGGGGTGTGTTAAGATGGACACATCTGCTGCAGCCGGAAAAATACACGCACCGGACAGCGGCGGCGTACCGGGAAAAGTGCCCGGTGCCGGGAGGGGAGAAACGAATGACAAAGCTACTGCATGGCAATGAAAAAAGCAGCCTGAACGGCGGGCGGGAGCCGCTGTTCAGCCAAAAGGAGCTGCTGGTGCTGGCCATCCCGCTGCTGGTGGAGCAGCTGCTGGAGGTGACGGTGGGCATGGCCGACACCATGATGGTGTCCCGCTGCGGCGAGGCGGCCATCTCCGGCGTCAGTCTGGTGGATATGATCAATAACCTTATCATCGTGCTGTTTGCGGCGCTGGCCACCGGCGGCGCGGTGGTGGTAAGCCAGTATCTGGGCGCAAAGGACAGGACGGACGCCGACAAAAGCGCCGGTCAGCTGCTGCTGCTCAGCGGCTTGTCCGGCGTGGTGATCGGGGCGGTATGCTTTGTGCTGGCCCGCCCCATGATCCGGCTGTTCTACGGCTCTATTGACGCCGATGTGCTGGACGCAGGCGTGAAGTATCTGCAGATCATCGCCCTCAGCTACCCGTTTCTGGCGCTGTACAACGGCGGTGCGGCACTGTTCCGCAGCATCGGCAACTCCAAGATCTCCATGCAGATCAGCTTTCTGATGAACATCATCAACATCGTGGGCAACGCGGTGTGCATCTTCGGCTTCAAAATGGGAGTGGACGGCGTAGCATGGCCCAGCGTGGTGTCCCGCGTGGTGGCTGCGGCGCTGATCCTGCGTAAATGCTACCGGGAGGATGCGGTGCTTACCGTGCCCAAGACCCTGCGGCTGGACGGCGGCATGGCAAAGCGCATTCTGGGCATCGGCATCCCCTCGGCCTTTGAGAACAGCCTGTTCGAGGCCGGACGCATTCTGGTGGTGAGCATGATCTCCACCTTCGGCACGGTGCAGATCGCAGCCAACGCCGTGGCCAACAATCTGGACGGTATGGGCGTCATCCCGGGCAAGGCCATCAGTCTGGCCATGATCACGGTGGTGGGGCGCTGCATCGGTGCCGGAGACCACGAGCAGACCGTTTACTACACCCGCAAGCTGCTGCTGTGGGCTTACATCACCATGGGACTTTCCAACGGAGCGATCCTGCTGTTCCTCCGGCAGCTGGTGGGCATCTACGCCCTTTCCGGCGAGACGATGGAGCTGGCCATCACACTGGTCACCATCCACGCGGGCTGCGCCATCCTCTTCTGGCCGCTGTCCTTCGTGCTGCCAAACGCCCTGCGCGCGGCCAACGATGTGAAGTTCACCATGGTGGTGTCCATCCTCAGCATGGCCTGCTGGCGGCTGGGCTTCAGCTATCTGCTGTGCGTCCGTATGGGCTGGGGCGCTGTGGGCGTGTGGGTGGCTATGGTCATCGACTGGACCTGCCGCGTGACCTGCTTTGTGCTGCGCTTCCGCAGCGGCGCATGGAAAACAAAATATCAGGCATAACATAAGGAGAAAAGCATGAAACTGATCAGCTGGAACGTGAACGGCCTGCGCGCTTGCCTGACCCACGGCTTTGCCGAGAGCTTTGCCGCGCTGGACGCGGACATCTTCTCGGTGCAGGAGACCAAGATGCAGCCGGGACAGGCGGATTTTGCGCCGGAGGGCTACACCGAATACACCTACTCTGCCGAGAAAAAGGGCTATTCCGGCACAGCCTGCTGGTGCAAGACGGCACCGCTGGCGGTGACCACCGGCATCGGGCTGGAGCAGCACGACCACGAGGGGCGGGTGCTGACGCTGGAATACCCCGGCTTTTATCTGGTGAACTGCTACACCCCCAACAGTCAGGACGGGCTGAAGCGGCTGGACTACCGCATGGAGTGGGAGGACGCCTTCCGGGCGTACCTGCTGGCGCTGGACGCAAAAAAGCCGGTGATCCTGTGCGGAGACCTGAACGTGGCGCACACCGAGATGGATATCAAAAACGCCAAGACCAACCGCATGAGCGCAGGCTTTACCGATCAGGAGCGCGCCAAAATGACCGAGCTGCTGGCAGCGGGCTTTGCGGACAGCTTCCGGGTGGTGCACCCGGACGAGGTGAAGTACAGCTGGTGGAGCTACCGTTTCCACGCGCGGGAAAAGAACGCGGGCTGGCGCATCGACTACTTTATCGTTTCCCGGCGCATTGCAGACCGCATCCGCGCCGCCGAGATCCACAACGAGATCTTTGGCTCCGACCATTGCCCGGTGGAGCTGCAGATCGACCTGTAATATAAGGAGAAGCCAATGCTGAAAAATTATCTTCTGATCTTCTTTATCTCCATGGTGCCCATCATCGAGCTGCGCGGAGCCATCCCCATCGGGCTGGGCATGGGGCTGCCGGTGCTGCCCACCTACCTTTTGTGCGTGCTGGGCAACATGATCCCGGTGCCCTTCATCTACCTGTTCGCCCGCAAGTTCCTCATCTGGGGCTACCACAAGCCCCTGATCGGCCCCATCTGCCGCTTTTGCATCAACAAGGGCGAAAAGGGTGGCCGCGCACTGGAGGCCAAGGCGGGCAAGGGTCTGACCGTGGCGCTGCTGCTGTTCGTGGGCATCCCGCTGCCGGGCACCGGTGCGTGGACGGGCACGCTGGCAGCCTCCATTCTGGATATGAAGTTCAAGGATGTGCTGATCGCCTGCATGGGCGGTGTGCTGCTGGCGGGCATCATCATGGGCCTGGCAAGCGCCGGGCTGCTGGGTGCGCTCAGCGGGCTGTTTGCGGCAGGCTGACAAAACGCGGACGCTTTTGTCGTGAAAAATGCCGGTAGCATTTCCGCGCGGAGTATGTTACACTGGATAATAGTTGTGAAAACCGGGATCTGCTCCCGGCCAGAAAGGACGTTATAGAACATGGATCAGGCACTGAATCAGAAAATTGACGCATACATTGCGGAAAACAAGGAGCAGCTGCTGCAGGACATTGCAGCGCTGGTCGCCATCGACAGCGTAGAGGGCACCCCGGAGGAGGGCGCACCCTTCGGCGCAGGCCCCCGGGCAGCGCTGGACAAGACGCTGGAGCTGGCAGCAGGCATGGGCTTTGCCACCCGCAACTGCGAAAACTACATCGGCTATGCCGAGCTGGCCGGTGCAGACCCGGAAAAATATCTGGCCACCATCTGCCATGTGGACGTTGTGCCCGTGGGCAACGGCTGGACGGCAGACCCCTTTAAGATGCGCATTCAGGACGGCTGGCTGCTGGGCCGCGGCGTCTCGGACGATAAGGGCCCGATGATCGTTACCCTGTACGCGCTGAAGTTCCTCAAGGAGCAGGGCTACCAGCTGCGCTACCCCATCCGTGCCATTGTGGGCGACAACGAGGAGACCCACATGAACGACGTGAAGTACTATCTGGAAAACTACCCCGCTCCGGTGTTCTGCTTTACCCCGGACGCCGAGTTCCCGGTGTGCAACGGCGAAAAGGGCCACTTTGGCGGCAAGATCGTCAGCCCGGTGTGCAACGGCGTCATTGCAGCATTTGAGGGCGGTGTGGCCAACAACGCTGTGCCGGACCGCGCCAGCGCTCTGGTCAAGACCGATATCAGCAAGCTGAAGAACGCCCCCAACATCACGCTGGAGCCGGAAGGGGACGGCGTGCGGGTGCGCGGCTGGGGTAAGTCCGGCCACGCCGCCATGCCGGAGGGCACGGTGAACGCCATTGGTCTGGTGGTGGAGTATCTGCTGGACAACGGCCTGTGCAATGACGCCGAGCGCGCCTATCTGGAGGCACTGCGCAAGCTGCACAGCTCCACCGCAGGCACCGGCCTTGGCATTGACTGCGCCGACGGCCCCTTCGGCCCGCTGACCATCATCGGCGGCCGTATCTATATGGAGGACGGCAAGCTGGTGCAGACCATCGACAGCCGCTTCCCCACCTGCACCAACGGCGAAAAGCTGACCGCACAGGTCACCGCTGCGCTGGGCGAGGGCGCAAAGCTGGAGGATGTGGACGCAGCCGAGCCTTTCTATATCGAGGCCGACAGCCCCGCCATCCGCGCCTGCATCGACACCTACAACGAGGTGACCGGCGAGAATGCCACCCCCTTCACCATGGGCGGCGGCACCTATGCCCGCCACTTCCCCTATGCCGTCAGCTTCGGCCCGGAGCATGAGGATGTGAAGCTGCCGGAGTTCGGCGGCCCGATGCACGGTGCCAACGAGGCTGCCCCCATCGACAAGCTGCTGGAGGCCGTCAAGATCTACATTCTGGCGCTGCTGCGGCTGGAAGAGATCGACTTCTGAGGTACAGCATGAACGTGCTTGTCATTGACGGGCAGGGCGGGGGACTGGGCCGCCAGCTGGTGGCCGCCCTCAGCGCTCAGTGCCCGGACGTCCGGCTGGTGGCTGTGGGCACCAACAGTGTCGCCGCGCAGGCTATGCACAAGGCCGGGGCGCAGCGCGCTGCTACCGGTGAGAACGCCGTGGTGGTGAACTGCCGCAACGCGGATATCATCGTGGGGCCCATCGGCATCGTCATTGCAGACGCGCTGCTGGGGGAGATCACCCCCGCCATGGCCACGGCAGTGTGCCAGAGCAGTGCCACCCGGGTGCTGATCCCGGTGAACCACTGCGAAAACTATATCGTCGGCGTGCCCGACCAGCCCATCGGCAGCCTTGTAGCTGCCGCCGTGCAGAAGGTGAAAGCCCTCTGCGCCGGGGAAGGGTGCTAAAAAATAAGATAAAATGACACCGGACAGAGCCTGCTCTGTCCGGTGTCGTTTTTTTATTTCCGCTGCCGGGCGGCGATCTGCGCGGCAGTGGGCGGGATATCGCCCTGCGCGGTCTTTTCCAGCTGGCTCAGGCGGCGGTCCAGATCGGTGAGCCGCTGCGAGACGATGTCCGGCAGATCCTGCTGGTCCAAATCGTCGGCGGGGTTCACCGCCTTGTTGTTGATACGCACCACCTCGGCGGGTACGCCCACGGCGGTGCAGTTGGCGGGCAGGTTGCGCAGCACCACGCTGCCTGCGCCGATGCGGGCGTTATCCCCGATGAACACCGGGCCCAGCACCTTGGTGCCCGCGCCGATGAGCACGTTGTTGCCCAAGGTGGGGTGGCGCTTGCCGGTATCCTTGCCGGTGCCGCCCAGTGTTACCCCGTGGTAGATGGTGCAGTTGTCGCCGATCTCGCAGGTCTCGCCGAACACGATGCCCATGCCGTGGTCGATGAACAGACACTTGCCGATGGTGGCACCCGGGTGGATCTCGATGCCGGTGCGGTGGCGGCCATGCTGGCTGACCCACCGTGCCAGAAAAAAGTGCTTGTGCCCGTACAGCCAGTGCGCGATGCGGTGGTACACCAGAATGTGGAATCCCGGGTACAGCAGCATTACCTCCAGCACGCTGCGTGCAGCGGGATCCTTGCGCTGGATGTTCCGCGCGTCCTCAAGTAAACCCATGCGGAAAACCTCTCTTTCCCATAAACACCCGCCCACGCGGCGGGGCTCTCCCTTTTACCGTATTATAATAGCACATCAGGCAATGAAAGTACAGCGCTGCGCTAGGAATTGTGGAACAAAATGGCAGTTATTTTGCCGCGTGACCCGGGTTTTGGGTAGAGTATCCAAAATTCGGCGAGAGATGCCGTAAACCTTTTAGCACCTGTTTTTGCGCACAGCCATTGACACATTTTGCGGTTCTATGATAAAATAATACGAATGAAAACGCAACCATCATGAAAAGGAGAAACACCATGCTGTGCAGCGCCCAGAACCCGAAACTGAACAAGCAGTTCGCGTCCGGTTTTGCCGTGGCTTCGTTGTTTCCTTTTTTTGCGCAATGAGCTTTTCCCTTTGCGGGGAAAAGTTTTTTTTTGCCCGTTTTCGGGTGCCTGATACACCAAAATACTATTACAGGAGGGAACCGCGATGCTGCTGACAAACGCTGTGAACACCGAGGGACGGCCGCTGGAGATCTATGTAAAGGATGGCAAGATCGCTGCCGTAGGGCAGGAGCTTTCCGCCCTTGCCGCCGAGAACGAGACGGTGGTGGATGCCGGCGGGCTGACTGTGCTGCCCGCATTTGTGGATCTGCACTGCCACTGGCGCACCCCGGGCTTTGAGTACAAGGAGGACATCGAGACCGGCAGCCGCGCCGCTGCCGCCGGCGGCTACACCTTTGTAAACCTGATGCCCAACACAAAGCCCGTCTGCTCCTCTGCCGCACAGGCCATGATGGTGGAGCAGAAAGCTGCCGAGGTGGGGCTGTGCGATGCAAACCAGACTGTCTCCATCACCGAGAGCTTTGACGGTGTGAGCATCGACCACCTCAAGACCCTGCCCGCCAGCGTGAAGTTCATCACCGAGGACGGCCACGGCGTGCAGGATAACGCCACCATGGCGCGGGCCTTTGCCATCTGCACCCAGAAGGATATCACGGTCATGAGCCACGCCGAGGATATGGAGATCAGCCCGTGGGACTACCGTCTGGCCGAGGATATCGAGACGGTGCGCAACTGCTGGCTGAGCGAGTACTACCAGACCCGGCTGCATATGTGCCATGTGTCCACCCGGGGCGCACTGGACGCCATCCGCATGGCAAAGCTGCGGGGCGCACCGGTCACCTGTGAGGTGACCCCTCACCACCTGTGGTTCACCAACGACAGCTGCGACTACCGGGTCAACCCGCCCATCCGCACCGCCGATGATGTGGAGGCGCTGGTGGAGGGCATCCGCACCGGCATCGTGGATGCCATTGCCACCGACCACGCACCCCACTCTGAGGAGGACAAGCTGAAGGGCATGGCCGGTATGGTGGGCAGCGAGACCGCCTTCGGCGTGTGCTACACCAAGCTCTGCAAGCAGGAGGGCCTGCCGCTGGAGCTGCTGGTGCACCTGATGAGCACCCGCCCCGCCGAGATTTTGGGCCTTGCCAAGGGTCAGCTGGAGCCGGGCTTCGATGCCGACTTTGTGCTGGTGGATCTGGACACCCCCTACACGGTGGAAAAGGAAAAGCTGCACTCCAAGAGCCACAACACCCCCTTTGACGGTGCACAGCTCTACGGCAAGGTGTTTGCCACCATCAAGGCCGGTAAGATCACCTATCAGGCCGAGGAGTAAAACCCATAGTTACAATTCATTTTCTATAAATACGACTTACAGGAGGACACCCAAATGACGAACATGGACAAACTGTACGAAGCTGTGGAAGCCCGCGGCCCGGTGTGCGTGGGTCTGGACACCGACTTCAGCTACCTGCCCGCCGATTTTGTGGACAGCACCCTGTCCCGCGGCGAGAACATCGTGCGCTTCAACAAGAAGCTCATTGACGCCACCAAGGCCGTGGCAGGCTGCTACAAGGTGCAGATCGCTTACTACGAGTCTCTGGGTCTTGAGGGCATGAAGGCCTACGCCGACACCCTGAAGGCGGTGCGCGAGGCAGGTGTGCCGGTGATCGCCGACATCAAGCGCGGCGACATTGCCAAGACCGCCGAGATGTACGCCATGGGTCACTTTACCGGCGATTTCGAGAGCGATTTCGTCACGCTGGCACCCTACATGGGTCTGGACTCCATCAGCCCCTACCTGCCCTACGCCGAAAAGCAGGGCAAGGGCATGTTCGTGCTCTGCCGCACCTCCAACGGCGGTGCCAAGGACTTTGAGTACGAGAAGCTGGCCGACGGCCGCCACGTCTACGATCTGGTGGGCGACAAGCTGAACGCACTGGGCAAGGACTACATGGGCGAGCACGGCTACTCCTCCATCGGTCTGGTCATCGGCGGCACCCACATCGAGGAGGCCACCGAGATCCGCGCAAAGTATCAGGACAGCTTCTTCCTGATCCCCGGCTACGGCGCACAGGGCGGCAAGGCCGAGGATATTGCCCAGTACCTCACCAAGGGCAACGGCGGCGTGGTCAACTCCAGCCGCGGCATCCTGCTGGCTTACAAAAAGCAGCCGGGCGTTGCCTTTGACGAGGCCGCTTACAACGAGTGTGTGAACATGAAGGAGGCCATTGCTCATGCGTGCAGCCTGCTGTGAAGCCACCGTTCTGCGCAATGAGGTCATTGCCCCGGATATCCGCCTGCTGACCGTGGTGTGGCCGGACCGCGACCACGCCCCCCACGCAGGTCAGTTCTTCACCCTGCGCTCCTGGGGCGCAGACGAAGCGCCTTTCCTGTCCCGCCCCATCAGCGTGCACCGCTGGAACCCGGACAGCAGCACCATCGAGTTTTTGTATCAGGTGGTGGGCGAGGGCACCGAGAAGCTGGCACAGCTCAAGCAGCAGGATACCTTCCAGCTCACCGGCCCCATGGGCAACGGCTTTGATGTGCCGGACATCCTGAGCAAGTACAAAAAGATCGCTGTGGTGGGCGGCGGCATCGGCACCGCGCCCATGTTCCAGCTCACCCGCGAGCTGGCAGCGGCAGGCGTGAAGCCGGATGTGTTCTTCGGCTTCCGGGATGCCCCCTACTGCATGGAGGAGTACCGCGAGATCGCAAACCTCGTCAAGGTGTCCACCGACACCGGCGCGGTGGGCTTCCACGGCTTTGTCACCCAGCTGTACGACCCCGCCGACTACGATGTGGTGCTGGTGTGCGGCCCCACGGTCATGATGAAGAACGCCGCCCGCCTGTGTGCCGAAAAGGGCACCCCCTGCTTTGTGAGCATGGAAAAGAAGATGGCCTGCGGCATTGGTGCCTGCCTTGGCTGCACCTGCGAGACCAAGGGCGGCGAGGGCAAGAGCGTGTGCAAGAACGGCCCGGTATTTGATGCAACGGAGGTGTTCTTCTGATGGCAGACCTGAAAACCAACCTGCTGGGCTTTGTGATGAACAGCCCGGTCATCGGCGCGTCCGGCACCGTGGGCTACGGCGTGGAGTACGAAGAGCTGGCAGACTTTGCCAAGATCGGCGGCATCTCCGGCAAGGGCCTGACCCTGCACGGCCAGTACGGCAACAAGGGCGAGCGCCTGTGGGAGACCCCCTCCGGCCTCATCAACAGCATCGGCCTGCAGAACCCCGGCGTGCAGCACTTCATTGACGTGGAGCTGCCCGAGATGCTGGAACTGAAGCAGAAGTACGGCACGGTGGCCATTGCCAACCTTGGCGGCCACAGCGAGGAAGAGTATGTGGAAGGTGCCGCGATGCTGAGCGAGAGCGCAGTGGACATCGTGGAGCTGAACATCTCCTGCCCCAACGTCAAGGTGGGCGGCATGGCCTACGGCGTCAAGGCCGAGGCTGCCGGTGAGGTGGTGCGCATGGTGCGCGCTGCCTGCAAAAAGCCCCTGATGGTCAAGCTGAGCCCGCAGGCCGAGAACATCCCCGAGATGTGCAAGGCTGTGGAAGCCGCCGGTGCGGACGCCATCAGCCTGACCAACACCTTCCAGGCCTGCGCCATTGATCTGGAAAAGCGCCGCCCGGTGTTCAACAACATCTTTGCCGGTCTGTCCGGCCCGGCGGTGCGCCCCATCGCTCTGCGCATGGTATGGCAGGCCGTGGGTGCGGTGAACATCCCGGTGGTGGGTCTGGGCGGCATTGCCACCGGCCGTGACGCACTGGAGTTCATCATGGCAGGCGCAGCCGCAGTGCAGGTGGGTGCCGCAAACTTTGCAAACCCCCGCGCCATGGAGACCATTGCGGACGAGATGGCAGCATGGATGGACAAGAACGGCGTGAAAACGCTGGACGAGATCCGCGGCTGCGCCCGTCATGCAGAATAAAAACTGATATATCCATAAAATATCCACAATTATGCGCATAAAATAAAACTTAACGCATAAATTTGCAAATAGCGCAAAAGCGTGGTACAATACCACCCAAAGGAATATACACCACTGAAAAGAGAGGGAGAAGTACAATGAGTGAAGCACTTGAAATTCTGAAGAGCTGTGACGCATTTCTGGAGGGTCACTTCCTGCTGTCCTCCGGCCGGCACTCCGGCGCATACTGCCAGATGGCTTATCTGCAGCAGTACCCGGACCGCTGCGCCGAGGTGATGAAGGCTGTGGCCGACAAGGTCAAGGAGATGGACGTGGACGTTATCGTCGGCCCTGCCATGGGCGGCATCGTGTACGCCTACGAGCTGGCCCGCCAGACCGGCAAGCGCGCCATCTTTACCGAGCGCGTGGACAACGTGATGTGCCTGAAGCGCTTTGCCATCCACCCGGGTGAAAAGTGCATCATCGCCGAGGACGTGGTGACCACCGGCATCTCCTCTCTGGAGACCAAGCGCGTCATCGAAGAGGCCGGCGGCATCTGCCTTGGCATCACCTGCGTGGTGGACCGCACCAAGCCCGAGGCTCCGTCTCCCATCCCCATTCTGGCCAGCGCCCTGAAGCTGGACCTGCCCAACTACACCCCGGAGGAGTGCCCCATCTGCAAGGAGGGCAAGCTGCCGCTGGTGCATCTGGGCAGCCGCAAGATGAAGCAGGAAGCAAAGCAGACCCTGTAAACTGAAAGCTTTTGTTGAAACGAGGAAAACTATGAACGCATATCTTCTTTTGGCAAACGGCATGGTCTTTGCCGGACAGTCCGTGGGCGCGCAGGGCGTGACCGTGGGCGAGGTGGTGTTCTCCACCGGCATGGTGGGCTTTCAGGAGACCCTGACCGACCCCAGCTACTATGGCCAGATCATCACCCAGACCTATCCCCTCATCGGCAACTACGGCATGAACCACGATGATATGGAGTCCGACCGCATCTGGGCAAAGGGCTACATCGTGCGCGAGGCCTGCACCACCCCCTCCAACTGGCGCTGTGAGGAGACGCTGGACAGCTTTTTGAAAAAGAACAATACCATCGGCATCGAGGGCATCGACACCCGCCACCTGACCCGCATCATCCGGGAGAGCGGCGTGATGAACGGTGCCATCCTGACCACCTTTGACCCCGCCGACCCGGCCAACAAGGCCGAGACCGAGGCTCTGCTGGCCCAGATCCGCGC